>JAVVFB010000200.1:0-6077 GCA_032251095.1 Roseovarius sp.
AAGCTTGATCTCGGCGAACTGACCCGACCCACCCGACTGTTTCTTGTGGGTATAGCTGTGCTCGACTTCGTGGCCGATCGTCTCACGGTAGGCCACCTGGGGCGCACCGATATTGGCGTCAACCTTGAATTCGCGGCGCAGACGGTCCACCAGAATATCGAGGTGAAGTTCGCCCATGCCCTTCATGATGGTCTGACCGGATTCGATATCGGTTTCGACGCGGAAGGACGGATCTTCGGCCGCGAGACGGGCCAGACCGGTCGACATTTTTTCCTGGTCGCCCTTGGTCTTCGGCTCGACCGCGATCTCGATGACCGGATCGGGGAAGGTCATGGTTTCCAGAACAACCGGCTCTTTGGGATCGCAAAGGGTGTCACCGGTTGTGGTGTCCTTGAGACCCGCAAGCGCGATGATGTCGCCGGAAAAGGCTTCTTCGATCTCTTCGCGGTTGATCGAGTGCATCATCATCATCCGGCCGATGCGCTCTTTCTTGCCCTTGGTCGAGTTGATCAGCGTGTCGCCTTTTTTCAGCATACCCGAATAGATCCGGGTAAAGGTCAACGTACCGACAAACGGGTCGTTCATGATCTTGAACGCCAGACCCGAGAACGGCATTGCATCATCCGCGCGGCGGGGGATGTTGCGGGTCTCGGTTTCGTCATCGGGGCTGAAGCCCATGTAATCAACAACGTCCAGCGGGCTGGGCAGATAGTCGATCACGGCGTTCAAAAGCGGCTGAACACCTTTGTTTTTAAAGGCAGAGCCACACAGAACAGGGATAAAGGCAATCGCCAGCGTGCCCTTGCGGATCAGGCTGCGCAGGGTGGCTTCATCGGGCTCTTCGCCTTCGAGGTAAGCCTCCATTGCGGCATCGTCCATCTCGACGGCGATCTCGATCATGTTGGCGCGCCATTCGTCAGCCTGATCCTTCAGGCTGTCGCGGATCGGCTTCTTGACCCAGCTCGCGCCAAGATCTTCACCTTCCCAGACCCACTCTTGCATGGTGACGAGGTCAACCATACCTTCAAGCTCGGTCTCGGACCCGATCGGAATCTGAATCGGGCAGGGAATCGCACCAGTGCGGTCCTTGATCATCTTCACGCAGTTGAAGAAGTCAGCACCGATCTTGTCCATCTTGTTGACGAACACGATGCGCGGCACCTTGTAACGGTCGGCCTGACGCCAAACGGTTTCGGTCTGCGGCTCGACACCGGCATTGGCGTCGAGAACAGCAACCGCACCATCAAGAACCGCCAGCGAACGCTCGACTTCGATGGTGAAGTCAACGTGTCCGGGGGTGTCGATGATGTTCATCCGGAACTTGGTGTCGGATGTCGCTTCGGGTGTGGGCTCTTCCTGGCGCTGCCAGAAAGTGGTGGTCGCAGCCGAGGTAATCGTGATCCCGCGTTCCTGCTCCTGCTCCATCCAGTCCATGGTGGCCGCACCATCGTGCACCTCACCAATGTTGTGGGATTTGCCGGTGTAAAACAGGATCCGTTCCGAGCAGGTTGTTTTGCCTGCGTCGATATGGGCCATGATGCCGAAGTTGCGATAGCGTTCGAGCGGATAATCGCGTGCCATGATCAATTGCCTCTAGAGGTTTACCAGCGGTAATGGCTGAAGGCTTTGTTTGCCTCGGCCATCTTATGGGTGTCTTCGCGCTTTTTAACGGCCGAACCACGGCTTTGAACGGCATCCAGCAATTCGCCGGCAAGACGCTCTTCCATGGTGTGTTCGTTGCGGCCACGCGATGCGTTGATCAACCAACGGATCGCCAGGGCTTCACGACGCTCGGGGCGCACTTCGACCGGCACCTGATAGGTGGCACCACCCACACGGCGCGAACGAACTTCGACCGAGGGCTGGATGTTTTCGAGTGCTTCGTGGAACACTTCGACCGGGGCGCGCTTGATCTTGGATTCGACCCGATCAAGGGCGTTGTAGACGATTTTCTCGGCGGCAGATTTCTTGCCGTCGATCATCAGGTTATTCATGAACTTTGTCAGAACCCGATCACCATACTTGGCATCGGGCAGGACTTCGCGTTTTTCTGCTGCGTGACGGCGTGACATCTTTTAATCCTCTTATTTCGGACGCTTGGCGCCGTATTTGGAACGGCGCTGTTTACGATCCTTGACGCCCTGGGTATCCAGAACACCGCGCAGGATGTGGTAACGCACACCGGGAAGGTCTTTTACGCGGCCGCCACGGATCAGGACAACAGAGTGCTCCTGAAGGTTGTGGCTCTCACCGGGAATATAGGAAATGACCTCGAAGCCATTGGTCAGGCGCACTTTGGCAACCTTCCGCATGGCCGAGTTCGGTTTCTTCGGCGTCGTGGTATAGACGCGTGTACAAACGCCACGTTTCTGAGGGCAACCCTGCAGGTGCTGTGACTTTGTGGTTCTGACTTTTGGCTGCCGCGGCTTGCGGATCAGCTGTTGGATCGTTGGCATTCCGGTTCTTTCCCCGTCTCTCAACACATGTGTCTGCACGCTCGCACGTGCGGTTAATCAAATACATATCGCGCGTCCGCAATACGCAAAGACCGCAATCGCACCCGGTAAATTTGGGTCCGACGCGGTGGGTTTCCAGAGGATCGGGGCATAGGCCCGGATCTTGACCACTTCAGTTCTGATATCGGCGACGGGGCGACCCCCAGTGCCGGGATGGGGCGCGTATATGGGGAGTCGCTGACCTTGTCAACAGCCCGCACCGCGCTTGCACCAAACCCCTCCGGGTGCGATGTATCGGACACGACAGCGGACGACAAGGCCCACCTATTGGAGCGTTTCAAGATGCGAGTGATCGGGATTTGCCGGTTTTCCTATCCGGCCCTTGGCGGGTTCAAGCGCATGCATGACACGGTCGAGGCGCGTGAAGCCTATTTATATGCCCCGGAACGGATGGAATTGCGGTTTCGCCACTTTGAAACCCTGACCTTGCCGTCAATTGCCGCGCAGAAGCGCAAGGATTTCACCTTTCTCGTGCTGATCGGGGAAAGCCTGCCGAAACCTTATCGCGACCGGCTGCAGGACCTGACCTCGGGGATCGAGCAGGTCAAGATCGTGGAAAGCGTACCGATGAAGCATCGCTTGGCCATGCAGCTTGCGATCAAGGAAGAGCTTGGCGAGGACAAGACCGAATCAATCCAGTTCCGGCTTGACGATGATGACGCGGTGGGGGTGAACTTTATCAGCGGCCTGCGCTGGTTCGTCAAACAGAGCGCCGGCATGCGCAAGAACTGGCGGCTGATGGCCATCGAGTATAATCGCGGCTATTCGGTGACGCTCTCGGATCAGGGGATCATGGCCGAAAAGGTGATCTCACCATTCTGGGCCTGTGGTCTTGCGGTGCTGTTTCGCCCCGGCGATCCGCGCACTGTGATGAATTTTGGCCATCACAAGCTGCATCACGACATGCCGACGCTGATCCATCCGACGCCTTACATGTACCTGCGTTCCAAGCATGACGACAACGACTCAGCCGCCAATTACAAGCCCGGCCCGATGCACCCGCTCAGCGACAAGGAGCGCGCGTTCTTCAAGACCCAGTTCAACGTGGACGAGGACCAAGTGAAAGCTGTCTTTTCTGCGCCGCCCGTGCGCGTCGGCTGACCTGCATTTCGCGGTAAAGGGTAAACAGCCCGCTGGCCACCACGATTGCGGCACCGACAAGGGTGATGGTCTGCGGCCAGTCACCAAACACCAGCCAGCCAAGCGCCAGCGCCCAGATCAGGCTTGTGTAACGGAACGGCGCGACAAAGCCGATTTCGCCCACCCGCATCACCATGATCGAAAACAGATAGCCGCCGATGATCATCACCGCCGCGCCGCCAATCACCAGCGCCGCGCGCGCATCGACCGGCGCCCATGGCTCTGACAGGCTGGCGAGGCCGAAAAAGATCATGATGAACACCGAGGTGATCAAGGTCACGATCATCGAGGGCACGTCGCGCGACAGCCGCCGCGTGGCCAGGTCGCGCAGGGTAACAAAGGCCACCGCCGCAAGACCGTAAACGGAATAGACATTGAACCCCTCGGTGCCGGGCCGCACGATAAGCATCACCCCGACAAACCCCACCATGATCGCCAGCATCCGCCGCCAGCCCACCGGCTCGCGGAAAAACAATGCGGCGGCAAGGGTGATCGTGAGCGGCAGCGCCTGCATGATCGCGCTGATATTGGCGATCGGCATGTTGAACAGCGCGGTGACAAAGAAATAGGCAGAGCCGATTTCGCCGACCATGCGGAAAAACACCGGCCCCCAATCCGCGCGCGGCAAGCGCCGTCCCAGAACCCCCATGCGCCAGGCGATGATGGCCACCGCGATGGTGGTCACCACCCCGCGCATGAACATCACCTGAAACAGCGGGATTTCCCCGGCCAGCGTCTTGATCAGCGCATCATTGAAGGTGAAGGCCGCCATCGACGCCATCATCAGCAACGCGCCGGTTATATTGTCTGAGCGGGCCATTTTCACCTGTCTTTGAGGTCACGGGTCGGCGCATTGGACCCGGATCAACGGGCGATGCAAGCCTCAATTACGCAAGACCGACTGCGCGCGTCTACTTGGCCAGGGCGCTGTGCAGCGCAAGGTGCAGCGCCGGGTTGGCGGCCACGACGCCGTTCACCTGCGGCACGGGGTTGTTGAAGACAAGCGGTCCGGCGCGGCGGTCCGAGGTCTGCGCCCCGGCCTCGCGCAGGATAAGATCACCGGCGGCAATGTCCCATTCCCAACTTGGCCGCAGCGTCAGCATCGCGTCAAAGCGCCCCTCGGCCACAAGGCTAAGGCGATAGGCAAGCGACGGGCGATAGGCGCGCTTGACCTCGGGCACGATGCCGCCCTGCCAATGTTCGGGGGCGTAATTCGGTTTCGCCCCAAGGATCGACGCGCCCAAAAGATCGCCCCGCTCGGCCGCGCGGATCGGTTCGCCATTGAGGAAAGCCCCCTGCCCTGCGGCGGCAGTATAGAGCTTGTCGCGCAGCGGCAGATAGATGACGGCAGCCACCACCACGCCTTTTTCGGCCACCGCAAGCGCATGCGCCCAGGTGTCAGAGCCCTCGATAAAGCTTCGGGTGCCGTCAATCGGATCGACGATGAACACATGGTCATGATCAAGGCGCGCCGCCCCGTCCTCGGATTCTTCAGAGAGCCAGCCATAATCAGGCCGCGCCGCGCGCAAGGAGCTGGCCAGCATCGCATTCACCGCCAGATCGGCCTTGGTCACCGGCCCGGTGCCATCGGGCTTGTCCCAGGGGTCAATCGGCCCCTTGGCATGGCGCGTCGCGATGCGCCCCGCCTCTTGGGCGGCCTCGATCAACAGGCTCAGGTCAACTGCCGGCAAGCGTCAGCCCCTCGACCAGAATAGAAGGCACGACGCGGCTTAGATGGGGGCGCGCGTCATTGCCGGGAATCATCGCGCGGAGCATCTCGGGCAGGCTTCCGGCGATGGTGCATTCGTTCACCGCATAGGTGATCTCGCCATTCTCAACCCAGAACCCCGCCGCGCCGCGCGAATAATCGCCGGTGTTGGCGTTGATCGTCGAGCCGATCATAGAGGTCACCAAAAGCCCGGTACCCATCTGCGCAATCAACTCATCGCGGCTCTGGCGGCCTTGGGTCAGGGCGATATTCCACGTCCCCGGCGAAGGCGGCGCAGAGGTGCCGCGCACCGCGTTGCCGGTCGATTGCAGGCCAAGCTTGCGTGCAGTCGCCAGATCAAGCGTCCAGCCCATCAACACACCGTTTTCGACAATCGCCCGGCGGCGCGTCGGCAGGCCTTCGGCATCAAACGGGCGCGAGCCGGCGATGCGCGGGCGGTGCGGATCCTCGATAATCGAAAGGCCCTCGGGCAGGACAACCTCGCCCAGCTTGTCGCGCAACCAGGACGAGCCACGCGCCACCGACGCGCCATTGACCGCCGCCAGAAGATGGCCGATGGCAGCGAACGGCTGGTCACGGCGCCCTTCGTTGACCGCGACGAATACCTGGCTGGCATGGGGTGGAAGCGGCAGGTCCATGCCGAGCATGAAACCACCCTCATCGAGACCTACAGCTATGAGCGGCAGGAAGGG
>JAVVFB010000201.1:0-6065 GCA_032251095.1 Roseovarius sp.
CTCAGAGCCGCTGTCCTTGGCCTCGCGCAGCATGTCACCGGTCGAAAGCTGGATCATGTTGCGGCTGGCGACCAGATGATGCGCCTGTGTGCCTTTGCCTGCGCCCGGCGGCCCGAGAAGGATAATGTTCATCGACGTGCTGCCCCTTTTCTGCGCGAGCGTTTCTTACCTTTACCGCTCAGCTGTGATTTCTCAATCAGACCTTCGTATTGATGCGCAAGCAAGTGGCTTTGCACCTGTTGGATCGTATCCATCGTCACCGAGACCACGATCAGCACCGAGGTGCCGCCGAAATAGAACGGAATGGAAAACTGGCTGCGCAGGATTTCCGGCAACAGGCAGACAAGCGCAAGATAACCCGCCCCAAGCACCAGAATGCGGTTGACCACGTAATCGAGGTATTCGGCGGTTTTCTTGCCCGGACGAACACCAGGAACAAAGCCGTTCTGGTTCTTGAGGTTATCGGCCACATCGTCGGTCTTGAACGACACGTTGAAGGTATAGAAATACGTGAAGAACACGATCATCAGCGTGAAGAACAACAGATAAAGCGGCTGACCGGGGCCGAAATAGGCCATGATCGTCGACATGACCGGGCTTGTCTGGCTGCCCGAAAATGTGGTGATCGTCGCGGGCAAAAGCAACAGGGAGCTGGCAAAGATCGCCGGGATAACGCCGGCCGGGTTCACCTTGATCGGCAAATGCGACGAGCCGCCGTCATAGACCTTCATGCCGACCTGACGGCGCGGATATTGGATATGGATCTTGCGAAGCGAGCGCTCCATGAAGACCACAAAGGCAATCACCGCCACCACCATGATGATCACGCCGACGATGACGGCCGGGCTGATCGCGCCAGAGCGGCCCTGGCTGAAAAACTGTGCCAATGCGGCAGGGACTTCGGCGATGATGCCGACAAAGATGATCAGCGAGATACCGTTGCCGATGCCGCGCGCGGTGATCTGTTCGCCAAGCCACATCAGGAACATGGTGCCGCCGATCAGCGTGATCATGCAGGAGGCAAGGAAAAAGCCGCCCGGATTGGTGACCATATCACCCGATTGAAGGCTGACCGCCAGACCGTAGGATTGCAGCGTCGCAAGACCAACCGTGCCATAACGGGTGTATTGGTTGATCTTCTTGCGCCCCTGTTCACCCTCTTTCTTCAATTGCTCAAGCTGTGGCACCATCGCTGTAAGAAGCTGAACGATGATCGAGGCCGAAATATAGGGCATGATACCGAGGGCAAAAATACCCATCCGGCCAAGTGCACCGCCGGTGAACATCGACAGCATGCCGCCGATGCTGGCCTGTGCGCCTTGCATGAATTCGCGAAGGGCCGCACCGTCAATGCCGGGCACCGGAATATAGGTGCCAAGCCGATAGACGATCAAAAGCCCCAGCGTGAACAGGATGCGTTTGCGAAGATCGGAGGCCTTACCAAGCGCTGACCAGCTGGTGTTGGCCGCCATTTGCTCTGCTGCAGATACCATTCGCGGGTCTCTTTCATATGACAACGCCGCCATGGGCTGTTTTCCAGCTCAGGCGGCGTCAAAGGAAAACTCGGAGCATATGTAAGCGGCGCAAGCGCCACTCACAACCTCTTATTCAGCGGCCTGTGCGGTTGTGACCGTCAGTGAACCACCGGCTTTTTCGACGGTTTCGATCGCCGAGCGCGACGCGCCCGTGACCTGAAGCGTGACCTTGGCCGAGATGTCGCCCTTGGCAAGAACGCGGATGCCGTCAAGCTTCCGACGCACCAGACCCGAGGTTACAAGCACGTCTTCCGTGATTGCGGCAGAGGCGTCGATTTTCTTGTCGTCGATGAATTTCTGGATCAGGCCAAGGTTGACCACCGCATAGGATTTGCGGTTCGGCTTGGTAAAGCCGCGCTTGGGCAGACGTTGATAGAGCGGCATCTGGCCACCCTCGTACCCCTTGATCGCCACACCCGAACGGGATTTCTGACCTTTGATACCACGGCCACCGGTCTTGCCCATGCCCGAACCCGGACCACGGCCAATGCGCTTGCGTTTCTTGGTTGCACCGGGATTGTCGTGCAGTTCATGCAGTTTCATGTCGCTTCTCCTATGCCGGATGTGACCCCCAGCGACGGTTGGGCCAAACGCGGCGTATATTGATGTTGAGTCGTGGCAAAAACACTGCCACCCGCGGGCGTATAAACGGGATCGCGCCCGGTATCAAGCATCGAGTGACGGGCCGCCTTAAGGTGGCAGAGGCCCCTATGCGCGCGCCTTTCATCTCCCTCCCCGTTTTGGCGGCCCTGCGCGAAACGCTTTTGACATGAACTCGCTGCCCGGCCCGCCCTTTGACGCGGCAAGGCCGGGACACTTCAATTCCCGTAGGGTGGGTGAAACCCACGCTCTGCGGCGGCCTTACGACGGTTCCGGCCAGACGAAATCGGGGCGCAGGCCCTCGTAAACCGGGCGACCATCCGAGGGTTTCGCCACACCGCTCGCGGGATCATAAAAAGCGTGATAGGGGGCCGGTTCGATCTGATCGCCATAGCCCATCAGGTTGGGCACGATCACCCGGATGCGGCTTTGCTTGTCATCCAGCATGATCGGCGCACCGCATTCCCCGCAGGTGCACAATTCCAGCGGACCATCGGGATTGGCGGCATTGAACGGCTGGCGTTTCAACCCGGCCTCGTTATCGACCTCAAGATCACCATGCTTGAAAAACACCACATGGGTGGTGTCCTGGCCGGTGACACCCTTGCAGACCGAACAATGGCAGGTGTGGTTATCAATCGGCGGATGCGCCGCCTTGGTGTGAATGTGTTCGCATCCACCGCTGCATTGGCTTGACATAGGACCCTCCTCTAACGCTGTCAGAAATGGTCAGGCCTCCGTCGACAATCGCCGACGCGGAGTAGCCCGCCATGTATCATCCTAACATGCACAGGGGTGTTCCCCGGTTCATATCTTGCCATCCACGACTAAAGCATGAGGGGCGCAAACGCGAAAGCGCCCCCGGAAAAACCGAGGGCGCTTTCAAACTCACGTAGGTTGGGGTTTGAGGCGATCAAGAAACGGTGTTAGCCCGGGAAACCCACGCCCGGCGTTAGCCTTTTTCTTCGAGGATCTCGACCATGTGCGGGATCTTGTTGATCATGCCGCGCACTGCGGGCGTGTCTTCAAGTTCGCGAACGCGGTGCATCTTGTTCAGACCCAGCCCGATCAGCGTCTGACGCTGTTTTTCCGGGCGACGGATCGGAGACCCGATCTGCTTGATTACGATGGTTTTTGCCATTGATCAGAACTCCTTACGCTTCTGCGGCTTCGGCGGCCGGCGCTTCGTCACCCTTTTTCAGGATGTCAGCGACCTTTTTGCCTCGGCGTTGGGCGATCATGCGGGGCGAGCTTTCTTTTTGAAGCCCGTTCAGCGTGGCGCGGATCATGTTATAGGGGTTCTGGCTGCCGTTGGATTTGGCAACAACGTCCTGAACACCCAGCATCTCGAAGACGGCACGCATCGGACCACCGGCGATGATACCTGTCCCTTGCGGTGCTGTACGCATCACAACCTTGCCAGCGCCGTGGCGCCCTTCCATGTCGTGGTGCAGGGTCCGACCCTCGCGCAGCGGAACGCGAATCATGGCGCGCTTGGCGGCTTCGGTGGCTTTGCGAATGGCCTCGGGGACCTCTTTCGCCTTACCTTTGCCAAAGCCAACACGGCCTTTTTGATCGCCTACAACGACCAGCGCCGCAAACCCGAAACGCTTACCACCCTTGACGGTCTTGCTGACCCGGTTGATCGCGACGAGGCGATCTGCGAATTCCGGCGTTTCGTCGCGATCGCGACCGCCACGACGGTTCTCATCTCTTGCCATTATGGCTTCCTTTCAATGCGGCGCCATCGGCACCAATTTTTGTCAATCCAGGTGGGCATGCATACCCCCGGATCATCGAGGCGGCCCGTTGCGGGGCCGCCTGCGCTATTAGATCTTCAGCCCGGCTTCACGTGCGGCGTCGGCAACTGCCTTGACCTTGCCGTGAAACAGGAAGCCACCACGATCGAAATACGCCTCGGTGATGCCGGCCTTCTTGGCCCGCTCCGCGATCGCCGTGCCCACTGTGGCCGCGGCTTCGACGTTGTTCTTGCCAACCAGACCAAGATCCTTTTCGAGGGTCGAGGCACTGGCGAGCGTCACACCGTTGACGTCGTCGATCAGCTGTACGCTGATGTTCTTGTTGCTGCGGTGAACGGAAAGACGCGGACGCCCTGCGTTGACCTTGCGAAGTTTGTTCCGAACGCGCATGCGGCGCTTGAGGAACAGTTTTCTTTTGCTGTTTGCCATCTGTCGCGTCCTTACTTCTTCTTGCCTTCCTTCTGGAAGATATACTCGTCTTTGTAGCGAATGCCTTTGCCCTTATAGGGCTCGGGACGACGCCAATCGCGGATATTTGCCGCGACCTGACCGACGAGCTGCTTATCCGTGCCTTCAACCACCATTTCAGTGGGCTTGGGAACGGTAACAGTCACACCATCCGGAATGTGGAAATCGACATCATGGCTGAGGCCGAGGTTCAGTTTGAGCACGTTGCCCTGAAGCTGGGCACGATAGCCCACGCCGCGGATTTCAAGCTCTTTCTTGAAGGCCTGGCTGCTGCCGTGCACCAGGTTGGAGATGACCGTACGGGTCATGCCCCACTGCTGGCGCGCGCGCTTGGATTTGCCGCGCGGCGTCACCGAAACCTGACCGTCTGCGATGGTGATTGTGACATCATCGGTGGCGGTAAAGCTTTTGGTGGCCTTGGGGCCTTTGACTTCGATCGTCTGACCAGAGAGCGTCGCGGTGACACCATCAGGCAGCGGAACGGGTTGTTTGCCGATACGAGACATTTCCGGGTCTCCTTAGAATACAGTGCAGAGCACTTCGCCGCCAACGTTGGCTGCGCGTGCAGATGCATCCGACATCACACCCTTGGAGGTGGAGACAATCGACACACCCAGACCCTGACGGACCTGCGGAATGTCATCGACGCCCAGATAGACGCGACGACCGGGTTTCGAAACCCGTTTCATTTCGCGAATTACAGGGGTGCCTTCGAAATATTTCAGGCTGACTTCGATGGCCGGGTGGCCATCTTTGCCAGTGCTCATCTCATAACCGCGGATATAGCCCTCGGCTTGCAGAACATCGAGAACGCGCACGCGCATTTTCGAGGCCGGCACCGAAACCGTGGATTTGCCACGCATCTGCGAGTTGCGGATGCGGGTGAGCATATCGCCGATAGGATCATTCATACCAATTCTCCCTTACCAGCTGGATTTCACGATGCCGGGGGCCTGACCACTCGAGCCAAGCTCGCGCAGCATGATCCGCGACACTTTGAGTTTGCGATAATACGCATGCGGACGACCGGTCAGCTGGCACCGATTGTGCAGCCGGGTGGCCGAGCTGTTGCGCGGCAGTTTCGCAAGCTTCAGGGACGCGCGAAAACGCTCTTCCATCGGCTTGTCCTGATCATTGATGATCTCTTTGAGCGCGGCGCGCTTCTTGGCGAAACGATCCACCAAAGCCTGGCGTTTCTTTTCGCGCTCGATCATTGCTTTTTTAGCCATAAATCTATCCTCCCGCGGCTTAGCTGTTGAAAGGCATGTTGAAGTGTTTCAACAGTGCCTTAGCTTCAGCGTCGGTCTTCGCCGTGGTTGCGATAACGATATCCATGCCCCAAACTTCGTCGACCTTGTCGAAGTTGATTTCGGGGAAGACGATGTGTTCCTTGAGACCCATGGCATAGTTGCCATTGCCATCGAAAGATTTGCCCGAGACGCCGCGAAAATCGCGGATACGGGGCATTGCGATGGTGATCAGACGGTCGAGGAATTCATACATCCGGTCGCCACGCAGGGTTACCTTGGCACCAAGCGGCATGTCTTCACGAACGCGGAAGCCCGCGATCGAGTTGCGTGCCTTGGTGATAACCGCGTGCTGACCTGCGATGGTGGAAAGATCATCCTGGGCCGACTTGGCTTTCTTGGAATCGCGCACCGCTTCGGCACCGCAGCCAATGTTCAGAACGATTTTATCCAGA
>JAVVFB010000202.1:0-6057 GCA_032251095.1 Roseovarius sp.
GTGGCGCACTTCTGGGGGTTAAGCGCGCATATCTGAGCGGGAACGAACCATATGCGCAAGGGCGGCCCGAAGGGCCTTTGCGGCACGTATTTCATGGTCTGTGGTGGCGCTTGCGACCTGTTCGTTGCAGTATTCAAGGATATCCACGCGGTTTTCAGACGTCCGGGCAATGACGGGCAGGCTCAAAGCGTGTTCATCGGTCATAAAAACATCATCCTCGATCCCGGAAAAGGCGCGGATGCGGTTAATCCGTTCGTCCGTGCAATCCAAAAGAGCGGCAAGTGCCGGTACTTTCCCCATGTCGGCAACCTTGCCCACGTAATCATAGGGGGCGTTGCCCGAACGTTTCAGAACGCGGTCCATTACCGGATCGATGACCGTGACAATGTCCGACACACCGGCGTTCTTTGCCGCCTCAAGTGAGGCAATCATAAGCTCGCAGGTGGCGTAGGACACTGAATTGCGATCGCGACCGCGACCAAGGCGTTTGGTGTCTACGCAAAAGCGGGTGGATTCCCACAAGGTTGCGCTTCGCAGCGGCGGCTCGCCGTTCAAAATATCTGAAAACACATCCGAAAGCATGTGCGGACCAGTCGTTTGCAGGGCCCGAACACAGGACACAACATTTCCCTCGCCATCAAGACCGACCGCGTATGCCGGATCAAGATCGTCAAAGACGTCGCGTTCGCGACCGTCCTTTACTTCTACCTGCCAGCCCAGACGGTCCCCAAAAACCCGTGCGCGGAGCTTGAACATGTCGTCAAGGACGTGGGTGAATTTGTCCTTATTGATGGCGTCGATTACTAGTATCATTTTCGATTTCCCCAGGTGAGTGCAATTTTAGCGTGAGTGGTTGAGTGGTGGTTTATGTGTGACTCAGCCTAGTAAAATCCCGATGAGATACTATTGGGGGAATCCCGTAAGGATGCCCCACCGCGTTCACCACTACGTGAACCATCGGATTGAAACTGAACAAAAACGCGCTTGGTCCCCCATCATGGGGGGGGCTTTTCTACCTGGGGTAGATCAGGCCGAGATTGATGGCCCGGCCGATGGCTTGTGGAGTCGTCAGCGCCTGAAGCTTCTGGCGTGCAGAGCGCAGATGCACCTCGACTGTGCGATGCGAAATCGACAGGATGTCACCGATATCCTGCTGGGATTTTCCCGCAGCGGTCCACTGCAGGATCTCTATCTCGCGTGTAGACATCGCAGGAGAGTTGAGCACCCGGGTCAAGGGGTCTGCGCGGATTACCATGTCATGCATATGAACGGCCGCCGATTGAAGGTCGCCGATAATATTCTTGATCAGGCGTCCCCATTCCCGGTCTGAACATTCGCGCAGCACGCTGAAGCCCCCAATATCGCCGAAGGGGCCGCGCACCGGAATGGTCAGGCCACGATCCCCAATGCCAAATTCGCGGGCATCGCGGAACACCGTTTGAAAGTGCGTTCCTCGGTCAAGCCGTTGCCAATCTACCGGTGCTATGCTGTGGCGCGCCTTGAGCAGCGTTGGGTCAATCTCATAATAGCTGTTTTTCATGTAATGGGTGGTCCACTCCGGGGCAAAGGTCATGTGCCCGTGCGAGGTACCACTGATCGGATTCAGGCCGGCATAGGCCACATGATCCAGTTCAAACTTGTCACGGAGCCCGTCAAGATGCTCGCGAAAGGGGTCTGCAACCGCGCCTTGTGGTGGTGTTCTAGTCATTTAGACCACCTCTCTTTTGCTAAGGTGCGCATGCCGAAGTCCTTGATGAATTTTCTTTCGAGAAACAACGAGTGAACTCAGGAACTATTTAAATAACCACCCTTTCATAGCAGAGCGTAACACCGCAAATTGCAAAATGTCGAGAAAATCGCCAAAAAGAATGCCGCGCAGAAACTGCGCGGCATTAGAATTTTAGTCAAAAGTGCGCGTTAAGCGTTTTCGTCGTCGCCGGATGCCGCACCATAGGCTGATTCTGCCAGGTCGTCGTCATCCGATGCGGCGGCGCCGATATCCTCGAACAGTTCGGCGATTTCAAAATCGGCGGCCTGTTCGGCTTCGGCGGCGGCATCCTGGATGGATTTGCCAGACGCCTGAAGCTCGGCCTCTTCGGTGGAGCGTGCAACGTTGAGCTCGATAACCGCTTCAACCTCGGGGTGCAGGGTGATGATCACCTCATGCAGACCAAGGAACTTGATCGGGCGGGCAAGGGTGACTTGCTTGCGCTCGACGGTAAAGCCGTTCTCGGTGGCCGCGTCAGCGGCATCACGTGTGCTGACCGAGCCATAAAGCGCACCGCCGTCAGAGGCCTGACGAATCACGATGAACTGCTGACCGTTCAGCTTGTCCGCCATGGCTTCGGCTTCTTTGCGGCTCTCGAGGTTTTGTGCCTCAAGCTGCGTTTTGCGGGTCTCGAAATCCGAGATGTTCTTGGCGGACGCCATCAACGCCTTGCGCTGCGGCAACAGATAGTTGCGCGCAAAGCCGGCCTTTACATCGACGACTTCACCCATCTGGCCAAGCTTGGCCACGCGTTCAAGAAGGATCACTTGCATGTCACTGTCTCCTTATTTCACGGCATAGGGCAGCAGGGCGAGAAAGCGGGCGCGTTTGATGGCACGGGCCAGTTCACGCTGCTTTTTGGCCGAGACTGCGGTGATGCGCGAGGGCACGATCTTGCCGCGCTCAGAGATGTAGCGTTGCAGCAGACGGGTGTCTTTGTAGTCGATCTTCGGCGCATCATCACCCGAGAAGGGGCAGACCTTGCGGCGACGGAAAAACGGTTTGGTAGCCATTGGTTATAGTCCTTTCTTCAAGTGATGGATTAACGGCGTTCGCGGCGTTCGCCACGCTCACCGCGTTCGCCACGCTCACCGCGTTCTTCGCGCTTCTGCATCTGGACCGAGGGACCCTCGGCATGCGCGTCGACCTTGATGGTCAAAACGCGCATCACATCATCATGCAGGCGCATAAGGCGCTCCATCTCCTGAACCGCCGACGACGGTGCATCGGTTTTCAGAAAGGCATAGTGGCCCTTGCGGTTCTTGTTGATCTTGTAGGCCATCGTCTTGACGCCCCAATACTCGCTTTCAACGAGTGTGCCGCCATTGTCGGTCAGCACGGTGCCGAAATGTTCAACAAGGCCTTCGGCTTGCGCGTTGGACAGGTCCTGGCGCGCGATCATCACATGCTCATATAGCGGCATGTTTTCTCCATTTCTATCAAGGCGCATTTCATAGGAGGGGCAAGACCCTTTCGCGGCCCATCCACGAGAGACTGCGCGGTGCATAACGATTGCGAAAGATTGGGCGCGTATACGATGGTTGTGGTCTGCACGCAAGCCGGTTTGATCGGGTCGAAGGAATGCCTTGGGCCTGCCCCATTTTCGGCACTTTTCGCGGCCACCTTGCAAGTGTTCGAGTGGAAAGGAATATACAATGGTCGCCTTGCCGGATCTGGCGCGTGAATTCACCCAAGCGCCACATAGTTTCGATGAAACCTCGGCCTCGCCCGAGGGCAAAACCCAGCAGAGCATGCAGCGCCGTGCCGCCAAAGGGTTTATCGGCAGTGTGCTGCTCTTGTCCTCGGCCGGGATATGGCTTGTTTCGACGGGCGGGAACGATGCGGCGATGATGCTGATCAAGCTGGTGTTTTCCATGACGCTGTTCTGCGTCGGGGCGATGTGTTTTTCCACACTCGAGCAGGAAGACCTCGCGCCCGAGGTGCAGATTGACACAAAGCGGCGTCAGCTGCGGTTGATTGAGGTTGGCACGGATGGGCGCACGCAAAGGGTCGCGGTGCATGATCTCGACGATCTGACCGAGCTGTCGCTGCGTGATCGCGTCCTGACGGCGCGCGATGCGACCGGGCGTCAGATCGTTGCCTTGCCGGTCAATAACCGGGTGACCGAACGTGCCCTGCGCCGCGCGCTCAGCTTTGCCACCTGACTGGCGGCGCAGGCAAATGTTCGCCATCACACAGCCAGTGTTTGAATCTACGCACTTGTGATTTGGGTCTGACGCGCCGAACTGTATAAGCACGACGTGTACAGTTATTCGCCAGGAGGCCTTTACTATGAGAAAGACTTTGTTTGCAGCGGCTCTCGCCCTGACCGCAACCGGGGCGCTTGCCGCGCCGCAGGAATATTCCCTTGATGCCGGCCACAGCCAGGTGTTGTTCTCTTACAACCACTTGGGCTTTTCGACCACATACGGCATGTTCTCGGGCTTTGAGGGCACGATCATGTTTGACGCCGAAGATCCGGCGGCGTCATCGGTGAATGTCTCCATGCCGCTGATGTCGATGCTGACCGGCTGGGAAAAACGCTTTGAGCACTTCATGTCCGAAGACTTCTTTGGTGGGGCAGAAGGGGATATGGTCACCTTCACCTCGACCGGAATTGAAGTGACCGGCGACAACAGCGCGAAGATCACCGGTGATCTTTCAATGAACGGCGTGACCAAATCGGTCACACTTGACGCCACCCTGAACCAAAGCCTCGAGGCGCACCCGATGAATGGCAGGCCCTGGATGGGCTTTGACGCCACGACAACAGTGCTGCGTTCGGATTTCGGGGTGGATAAATTCGCCCCCTATGTCAGTGATGAGGTTGATGTGAAAATTTCGATCGAAGCCGGCAAGCCCGAGTAACCCAATGCCGTAAACCGGCACTCACGGAAAAGGCCGCCTGCGGGGATGCAGGCGGCCTTTTGCTTTGCGGGTCCGGTTTGGATCAGGTGCCATAGGCGCGCGTCTCGCCCATCACATCCACCGCTGCGCCAACAAGCGCATCGGCGATAAAGTCAAGCTCGGCTCGGCCAAGGCGGGCGGGCAGGCGGGTATCACAGGCCCGCATCAGCATGGCGCGTGTTTGCGGCAAATGCGGTGTCTCGCCGGGAATGAACTGCCAGTTCCAGAAGGCGCGGGCGTTGTCGACATTCTGCCCAAAGACCTGCACCTTGACACCGCGCGCGGCGGCGGCCTCGGCATAGGCCAAGGCCTCTTCGTCGTTCACTCCGACAAGGTTGAACTGGATCGAGTCCGGCGCGCGCTGTTCGGCGGCCAGTTTCTCGGGCACATCGAGCCAAGGGGACATGTTCAGCCGCCCTGCAACATGGTCGTGATTGCTGCGTCCTTGGTTTACCCGCCGGGGCAGTTCGTCAAGCTGGGGGCGAATGATCGCCGCTGAAAGATTGTTAAGTCGCAGATTATAAAGTGGAAACTTGTTTTGCACGCGAGCAAACGCGGCCTCAAGCACAGGGTCAGGCGCGCCGATATGCTTGGCCCAGTTATGCTCGTACGCGCCCGACATGATGACCGCGCGGGCAATCAGGTCGGCGTCGTCGGTGATCATGACCCCGCCTTCGCCGGCATTGACCATCTTGTAAGATTGAAAGCTGAAACAGCCCACATGCCCGAGCGTGCCGATATTGCGTCCATGCCACGTTGTGCCAAGCGAATGCGCCGCATCCTCGACCACCGGAATGTTACGCGCCGCGCAGAGCGCAAGGATCGCGTCCATATCCGAGGTGTGGCCGCGCATATGGCTGATGATCACGGCGCTGATGTTATCCTCAAGGCGCGCCTCGAAGTCATTGATATCAATCCGGTAATTTTCGCCGACCTCGCAGAGCACCGGCACGCAATCGGCGTGGATCACCGACGACGGCACGGCCGCAAAGGTAAACGCCGGGAGCAATACCCGCGCATCGCGCGGCAGGCCAAGCGCCTTGAGCGACAGGAAAAGCGCGGCCGAACAAGAGGATACGGCAAGCGCGTATTTCGACCCCATCAACGCGGCGAATTCTCGTTCCAGCAGGGTGACAGGGGCGTTTTCCGGCGCGGTGTAGCGAAACAGGTCCCCCGATTGCAGCATCCGGTCAACCTCGGTGCGGGCGGCTTCGGGGATGGGTTCGGCGTCATAGACATTTGGGGTAAGGGTCATGTATTCGGCTTTCCTGAAAGTAACATTCGGCTTTGATTAAAGTATAGCCACCGAACATAACGAAAACCTAAACAAATCCCCGCGGCCAATGACCGACGGGGCAGAGTGTGACTTTTACGCAAATATC
>JAVVFB010000203.1:0-5996 GCA_032251095.1 Roseovarius sp.
CGGAGAGCGTCGGCAACCGGATTTGCGGGCTTTATTACCTTGAAAGCTATTGCCAGCAGTTGAAAACCGGGCGCGTGAAGGGTGATGTGGAGCCGGTTGTGAGCCAGCCCAAGCCGGGTGCGGTGGTGGTGGATGCAAAGTTTGGCTTTGCCCAGCCCGCATTTTCCCGCGCGCTTGACCAAGCCGTCGAGGCGGCGCGCGCGTGCGGTGTGGCGAGCCTTGCGGTGGGGCATGCGCATACCTGTACCAGCCTTGGGTTTTTCACCGAGCAGATCGCCAAGCGCGGGCTTGTGGGTTTGGGCATGACCAATGCCTCGCCCATCGTGGCGCCGCCGGGCGGCAAGAGCCGGGTGATAGGCACCAATCCGATTGCCTTTTCGGTGCCCGATGGCAAGGGCGGCATCGCGATGCAGTTTGATCAGTCGACCACCACCGTGGCGCTTGGCAAGATAACCATGGCAAAGGCCGCAGGCGAGCGTATTCCCGAAGGCTGGGCGCTTGATGCGGCTGGTCAGCCGACGACCGATCCCGAGGCGGCGCTTGGCGGATCACTTGTGAGCACGGGCGGGTACAAGGGCTGGGGCTTTGGTCTAATGGCCGAGATCTTGACGGCCGGCATGACCGGCGGGCTGGTCAGCCGCGATGTCAAGCCGTTAAAGGCGCCTGAGGGCGCGCCGCATGATCTTGGGCAGTATTACCTGTTGATGGATCCCGACACGTCGGGGGTGTTCTATGATCGTTTGGCGCAGGTGGCCGAGGGGGTGGCGCTTGACGAGGGCGCGCGGATGCCGGGACAGGGCAAACGGGACGCTGATTCTGTCGAGGTGTCGGATGCGCTCTGGGTGCAGGTGGCGGCACTTGCCGGTTAGGCCGGGCCGGACATGCAGGGCGGGCGGATGACGCAGATCAAGGTATCGGGCACCAAAAGCGGTTTGGATGGAGGCGCGATGAAGGAGGCTATGATGCGGATTGGAATTTATGCGAGTGTGCTGACAGTGATCGGCCTGTGTGGGCCCGCGATGGCGCAGGATGTTCGTCAGGGGGAAAAGACCTTTCAACGCTATTGCGCCGCATGTCATGGCGCCGATGCCAGCGGTCATGGGCCGATGCGGCCGGTTCTGAGCGTGGTGCCAAGTGACCTGACCCAATTGTCGAACATGAATGGCGGTGCATTTCCACTGGCCCGGACCGTGCACCAGATCGACGGGCGCGCGCCGATGGCAGCCCATGGCGGGCCGATGCCGATTTACGGGGATTTCTTTCAGGGTCGCGATGTGGTGCTGTCTCTGGGGAATGGTGAGCAGATGCGTAGCAGTCGGCAGGTGGTTGATCTTCTGGCCTACCTTCAGGCGGTGCAACGCCGATAATCGGCCCGCTTGAAGCCTGCCGGTGCGGCGCGCGGATCAAGGGGGCGCTGCCCCCATCGCCAGAGGCGATTCCCCCGGGATATTTCAGGCCAGAAGAAACCAAGCGGCGCGGGGCAGGTGGAACACCGTGACGGTGGTGTGAGAGCCGGTTAACCCCGTGTTGATACTTCCCTATCCCAGCGGGTGCGGTGTGCCGTGCCAGGGCAAGCATGGGACATGCGCGTGTGACGCGGGATGTGGAAAGGGAACCATATGAACAAGGCAATTACCGACGGCATCGTATTCATGCCTCAGCCCTTTGCGGCGGGGCTTGATCAATGGTCGAGTGGCGATGGAACGCCGGGATCGGACACCTATCAGAATGCCGCAAATGCGGCCTTTGTTCCGGCGGATCAGGATTTCGGCGGGGCGCTTGAGATCCAGAAAACCGATGCGGTGCAAAAGCTGCGATATATGGGGGAAACGCCGATTTTGCCGGGGTGTTATCTTCAGATCCGGGCGCGGATCAAGGCGATTGCAGGCAATCTTCCGAATGTGCGGATTGCCGCCTGGGCCGGAGGCGCCGGGGGCGTGCCTGTCACCGGCGTGACGCTGAACGGGCCGCAGGTCACGCTGAGCACTTATGGTGAGGTGGTTGAGGTGACGGCGATTGTCGGCAGTGGTGCGCGCAACGGGGTCGATATGGCCTGGGGTCGGCAGGCGCTTTTTGGGCATTTCGGTCTTGATCTGACGGGGCCGAGCGGCGGGATTGTGCGCATCGACGATATCGTCATCGAGGATGTCAGCCGGTTCTTTCTGCGCGATATCGTCAGTGCGGTCGATGTGCGCGATTATGGTGCCGTGGGCGATGGGGTTGCGGATGATCATGCCGCCTTTGAGGCCGCTGACAGCGCCGCGAACGGGCGCGAGATCATCGTGCCGAAGGGGACCTACTTTCTTGGTCAAAGCACCACCATTCAGAACCGTATCCGTTTTGAGGGCAGGGTTGAAATGGCGGATAGCAGCATTCTGGCCCTGACCAAGAATTTCGATCTGCCCGCCTATATTGATGCTTTTGGTGAAAGTGAACTTGCCTTCAAGAAGGCCTATCAGGCGCTTTTGAACAATGCCGGGCATGTGGCGCTTGATCTTGGTGGGCGCAAGGTGGCGCTTCGCGCACCAATCGACATGGCGGCCGCGGTCAACAACAAGACGACCTATAAACAGCGTCATGTGATTGAAAACGGGCAGTTTTCTGTTTTCCCCGGCGCGAACTGGGAGACCGAGGTTGTGACCTCGCAGGCGACCTATGATCCGGGAAGTTCCAAGCGGCTTGTCAATGTGGTGAATGTCGCGAATATCCCGGTGGGCTCTGTGATCGCGGGCAATGGTGTGGGCCGAGAGGTCTATGTCACCGCCCGAAACATCGCGGCGCAGCGCCTGGATATCAGCCAGCCGCTGTTTGATGCGGCGGGCACGCAGGTGTTCACCTTTCGGCGCTTTAAATACATGCTTGATTTCAGCGGCTTCGAACAGATTTCGCGCATGGTCATGTCAGAGATCGAGTTTCAGTGCAGTGGCGATTGCAGTGCGATCCTTTTGCCGCCCACGGGCACCGGGTTTCACCTGCGCGATTGCTTTATCACCCGGCCCAAGGATCGCGGCATCAGCAGCCACGGCGAGGGCGATCAGGGCATGATGATCGACCGATGCCAGTTCCTGTCGGATGAAAGCCCGCTTTTGTCCACCGAGCGGGTCTCGATCGGGTTCAATGCCAATGCCAACGATATCAAGGTGCGCGACAACCGCGTCGTGCATTTCAGGCATTTCGGCGTGATTGGCGGGTCTAGCTCGATCATTGCGGGCAACCATGTCTTTCAAGGCGATTCCGCACTCAATGGCATTCGCACCGCCGGGTTTGTTCTGACGCGCACCAACAATCGCGGCACGATCAACGGCAATTACATCGACAATTGCTTTATCGAATGGGGCAACGAGCATGATCAAGCGCCGGGGTTCGCGGGCGAGTTTTCGTTCAGCGCGCTGAGCATCACCGACAACGTGTTTCTGGCCAGCGATGTGGCGCCCTGGTTTACCTTTATCATGGTCAAGCCGCATGGCGCCGGGCATTTTCTGAACGGTGTGTCGGTGAATGGCAATTCTTTCCGTGGGATTGGCGGGGTGATTGACCGGGTCGAAACGGTGGACACCAGCTTTGCCGATCTTGATTACAACCGGATCCGCAATATCACCTTTGACGACAACGCCTTTCACAATATCCAGACCCCTGCCGCAAGCCCGCTTGTGATGGAGCATACCGAGGCCAGTGCCGCGGCGACCTGGGTGGTCAGGCCCGCGCCGATGCTTCCTTTTGGGGCCTGGGCGCAGGTGGTTGAATCGGTGATGGCGGCCGGTCCATTGCGCAGTGCGGCGAATACCGTGCAATATGTGACGCCTTATTATCAGGCCAATCAGGGCAGCAATCGTGACCAGATCAACCTGCGCTGGCCACAGGCGGTTTCGGGCACGGTGATCCTCAAGGTGCGCATCGACGACCCGCTTTGAAACATTGGCTCTGGCGGGATGGTCAAAAGTTTCGCCAGAGCCCGAGTTTGACCCCATGTTTTCGACCGCCGTAAAACATTTGGCTGACACCGAATTCGATATGCTGGCCGGGCTTTGTCTCGTAAACGAAAGAGGGGGCAAAGCGGCCATAGGCCTCACCGTTTGCCGGTTGACCGGTTTGAACCTGAAGGATGATCTTGGTTTTAGGCGAGCTGGAGAGGCCAAAGGTGAAATCGCTTTCCAGCGCGATATTGCCGCCGCTGAACACAACGGCACGGTTGTCCAGTGCCACCCAGCCATTGCGATCCCAGAGTGAAAACCCACGTCCCAAGGACAGGCCGGGGCGCAGGGCGTTTTCCTCCTCGACCTGCCCCAGCCCGAATTCGAGCGCGAGCTTCGTCTTGCGCGCGGGATCGCGCAGCGGCCACCGCAGAAAGCCGATGACTTTGGACATCTGCACCCCATCGCCACCAATATCCGCCCCCGCCGTCAGACGCTCGGTCAGGCCATATTCGCCGTAAATGCCAAAGGTAGGTTTGTAGAAACCGTATTCATCGGGCCCCTCGACCTGGCCGGAATTGGTCAGGAAGGTCTTGCCCTTTTCGCGCGGCCAAGCCCCTGCCTGCGCCAATGTGGCGAGGCAGTGCAAAATGATCACCGCAAGAACAAGCCGTCGCAACATGGTTACCTCTGTGTTAACCCTCGTAAAAAAGTGTAAAGCGAGGGTTAAGGCGGCTATTAATTTACCCTCACGCAGGCGCGTGATAGGCTTGTGTTGCAAAGGAGGTGCGCTATGCCCCATATCGCCCAGAACAACAGCCACCAAACCGTGATCACCACATTCGATGTTACGCCCGGCACCTGTCAGGATCTGCTGGACCTGCTCACCGCGGCCTATCAGGATTTCATTTCCAAACAGCCCGGTTTTGTCGCGGTCGGCCTGCATGTGAACGATGCGCAGACCCGCATCGCGAGCTATTCGCAATGGCGTAAACGAGAGGACTTTCAGGCGATGCTCAGAACCGATGAAATGCGCGGGCGCAATCGCCAGATGAACGAGCTGTGCAAAAGCTTTGAGCCGGTCATGTATGACGTGGTGGCGACCTTTTGATGAAGGATGATGTGCCCCCGGCCGAGGACCTTACAAAAGAGGTACATGCGCTGCGGGTTGAGTTGCGCCGCCTGAACAGTCACCGCTTTATCCGGGTTCACAATTCGATCCCGCGCATGCTTGTGTTCAATTTTGCGCGCGGGCTTGCGGTTGGGCTTGGTACGGTGTTGGGGGCCTCGGCGCTCTTGTCGCTTCTGATCTGGGCGCTGAGCCAGATCGAGTTTTTGCCGATCATCGGCGAATGGGCGGCTCAGATCGCCCGGCAGGTCAAAGAGCTGAATTAAAGCCGGCAATACACCTGATCTGAATCAAGGCATTCGACCCCGGATTGGGCGATCCTTGGAAGAACGCAGCAGGAAAGGAAACCCTATGTACAAGCATGTTCTCGTGCCGATTTCGTTTGATAATGATCGTGACGCAGCGGGCGCAGTAAGCGCTGCCAAGGTTCTGGCCGGAAAGGATGGGCGCATCAGCCTGCTTCACGTGATCGAGCACATTCCAAGCTATGCCATTTCCTATCTGCCGGAGGATTATCTGATTGAGGCGCGCAAGGCGGTGGTGAAGGAACTCTCGGATCTGGCCGATACACTGCCCAATGCCACTGCGGATGTGGTCGAAGGGCATTCGGGGCGCACCATTTTGGATTGGGCCGAAGAAAACAAACCCGATTGCATCGTGATAGCAAGCCATCGCCCCGGCATGCAGGATCTCTTGCTTGGCTCGACCGCCAATCAGGTGGTTCGCCATGCCAAATGCGCGGTTCATGTGATCCGTTGATTTCAGGCGGCTTTTTTAAGGACCTGTTTGATTTCTGATGTGGTGGCGGCATCATCCGGTTGAATTTGCGGTCGCGCCCGCCTAAGCACAGGGCATGGCCCGACGCTTGACCCTTCTGATCGCCCTCGCGATCGCCGCTCTTACCCTGTCGCCCCCAGGCGCGCCTCAGCCGGGCGTGCCGGGCTTTGACAAGCTTG
>JAVVFB010000204.1:0-5985 GCA_032251095.1 Roseovarius sp.
TTGGTAGCTGGCCCAAATTTTGGCTAGCGCCAGAATATTTTGTCATGTTCCACCACAGGGAAATAATCTTATGGCGATGCGTTCTGGCCTTTGGAGCATCAGCGCGATTGCGACAGAATTCGGCATGGATCGGCGCACTGTGGCGAAGCGGCTGGAAGGGATCGATCCTGCTGGCGAGAAGTCCGGTCATTCAGCATGGCGGTTGGCTGATGTGATATCCGCCTTGACCGGAAGGGCGCCAGAGCAGAGAGACGAGATTGACGAGGCCAGCGATAAAGCGCGGCTGATGCGCGCCAAGGCGGATATTGCCGAGTTTGAAGCCCGCCGCCTTTCCGGCGAATTGGTACTTGTTGAGGATGCAGAGGCTGCGTGGATTGACGCTGCCGCACGGTTCCGCGCGCGATGCCTCGGGATCCCGTCAAAGGCTGCGCCAATGGTAGCGCAGGAGGGACTGCCTGAAACCTGTCATGAAATCATCGAAACGTTCATCCATGAAGCCCTTGCAGAACTTGCGGAAATTGACGTTGAGGGTGGCGCCCCAACTGGTGGCTTCGATGCGCAAGACGTTGACGGTGATAGCGCCGCCGCCGAGGCTGACGATATCTGAATGGGCCGACCGCTACCGGCGTTTATCATCTGAGAGCAGCGCGGAGCCAGGGCAGTGGATGACCAAGCGCGCGGAGTACCAGCGCGGGATCATGGACGCGATCAGCGATCCACGGGTTGCGCGCGTTGTGGTGATGACTAGTGCGCAGGTCGGCAAAACGGAGATATGCAATAACATCGTCGGGTTTCATGTGTCGCATGACCCGGCTCCGATCTTGGTCGTGCAGCCGACCGTTGAAATGGCGGAGACGTGGAGCAAGGATCGGCTTTCGCCCATGATCCGCGACACGCCGGTTCTGCGCGGCAAGATCGCGGATGCGCGAACGCGGGACAGCGGGAATACGATTACGCACAAGCGATTTCCTGGCGGGCATCTGACGGTGGTTGGCGCCAATAGCGCGGCGGGATTGGCGTCCCGTCCTATCAGAATTGTCATAGCGGATGAGGTAGATCGGTATCCGTCCAGCGCGGGATCGGAAGGCGATCCGGTGTCGCTGGCGATCAAGCGCACCACGACTTTCTGGAATCGCAAGGTGGTGCTTGTCTCGACGCCTACAGTGCGCGGGGTATCGCGGATCGAGGCGGCGTATAATGAAAGTGATCAGCGTCTGTTCATGGTGCCGTGCCCGGATTGCGGTCATGAGCAGTCATTGAAATGGGCGCAGGTCAAGTGGCCAGAAGGAGAGCCGGAAAAGGCGCAGTACGTTTGCGAAGAATGCGGATCACTCTGGGGTGATGCGCGGCGCTGGTCTGCGATATCGCGCGGGGAATGGGTTGCGCAGGGCGAATTTCGCGGGATTGCCGGGTTTCATCTTTCGGAAATTTACTCGCCCTGGGTGCGGCTGGGGGAAACGGCGCGTAGCTTTGAAGATTCCAAAGAGGCGCCGGATCGGCTTCGGACGTGGATCAATACGGCGCTTGGGGAAACCTGGCAGGAATCAGGCGAGGCCCCGGATTGGCGGCGGCTTATGGATCGGACAGAGGTCTGGGGCAAAGGCAAGGTGCCGGATGCTGGCGTCATCCTGACGGCGGGCGCGGACGTGCAGAAAGACCGGATTGAGGTTGATATCTGGGCGTGGGGTCCGGGCATGGAGAGTTGGCTAGTTGATCACATCGTTGTCGAAAGCGGCCCGGACAAGCCTGAGACATGGGCTAAAATGACGGAACTTCTTGGGCAAACATGGGAGACGGAAAGCGGCGCGGCGCGCAGCATCTCCCGGATGTGTATCGATAGCGGATATGAAACTGTTGCAGTTTACAACTGGGCGCGCAGCGCGGGATCGGCGGTGCTGGCTATCAAAGGCGTAGCGGGCTTTGCCAGATCATCGCCCGTATCTGGGCCGACAGACATTGATATTTCGGCACATGGACGGCGGATGCGCCGCGCGGCGCGTCTTTGGACGGTCAGTACAGCAGTGTTCAAGCAGGAACTTTATCGCTGGTTGCGCATGGATAGGCCGACCGAAGAACAGAAAAAAGCTGGTTATATGGACCCGCCCGGAACGGTTCATATCCCTTCATGGGCTGGTGACGATTGGGTGATGCAGCTTACATCCGAGGAACTGGTCACGACGCGGGGGCGCAACGGCGCGACCAAGCAGGAATGGCGCAAGATGCGTCCGCGCAACGAGGCGCTTGATCTGCGCATCTATGCCCGCGCCGCCGCTTGGATACTCGGGCTGGATCGATGGGCGGATGATCGGTGGCAGAGAGCATCAGGCGATTCCATTCCGGCGAAGCTGGAACCAGCGAAGGAAAGCCCGCCGCCGCGTCCTGCTGATGCAGTGCCGAAAGGCAATGGGTGGGTTGGCGTGAGGGGTAAATGGCTATGAGCTACACGCAATTACAGATAGACGACCTTCGGAGGCAGATAGCCGCTGGCGTTCAACAGGTAAGGCGCAGCGATGGGTCACAGGTTACATACATTACGCCAAATGAGGCGCTTTCGCTGATACGACAAATGGAGAGGTCACTTTCAGTCTCGACGCGGCCCCAAATGGCGACGCCAGTAACATCGCGAGGCTTCCGGTGAAGGCCAATTTCATAGATCGTGTTGTCGGATACCTGGCCCCTTCCGCTGGATATGCCAGGCTGCGCAGCCGCGCGGCCATGTCATTGATGCAGCACTATGATGCTGCGGGCGGCGGGCGCAGAACGCAAGGCTGGCGTACCGCAACGGGTGACGGAAACGCGGCGGCAAGGTCAGCCCCGCGAATTCGAGAACTGTCGCGGGATATGGTAAGAAACAATGCAATCGCGGCGCGGGCAGTCGCGTTGGTCGTCAACAATATTGTTGGGGATGGCATAATCCCCACGATCGAGGCAGACAGCGACCGTGACCAGAAAATATTGCAAGACGCGATGCTTGCGCATGTTGACAGCACTTCCATTGATGTGACTGGCAGGACAAATCTTTACGGCCTCCAAAGGCAGGCGGTCACAAGCA
The DNA here is from genome assembly GCA_032251095.1 of Roseovarius sp. Taxonomy (GTDB): domain Bacteria; phylum Pseudomonadota; class Alphaproteobacteria; order Rhodobacterales; family Rhodobacteraceae; genus Roseovarius. The sequence continues at coordinate 3,053 of JAVVFB010000204.1, forward strand.
TGGTTGTCGGCGGCGAAGCCATCATGCGCAGGCGGTTGCGCAGGCCCGGTGATGGCGTCGCGAAACTACCGTTTCAGGTGGAGGTCATGGAAGGCGATCAGATCGATTCTTCGGAATTGGTGCGGGTGGGTTCCAGCGGTGTCATAGCCGACGGGATCGAAATGGATAATCTCCGCCGCCGTCTGGCATATCGTTTGTTTCTTGACCACCCCGGCGACCCGGCGTCCGGTCTTTCAAAGAGCATGTGGGTATCGGCGGAAAACGTGATCCACCTTTACCGCGTGGATCGTGCGGGGCAGCGGCGCGGGGTGCCATGGTTGGCGCCTGTAGTGCCCCTGATGCAGGATGCCTATGAATATGCGGATGCACAGCTTGTCAGGCAGAAAATCGCCGCCATGTGGGTTGCTTTTACCCGCGATATAGAGGGTGACCCCAGCGGGGAAATAAATGATTATTCGCCGGAGATGGTGCCAGGAATGATTGAGAACCTGCCATCCGGGCGTGAGATTCAATTTTCAACGCCGCCAAAGGTTGAAGGCTATGCGGAACACATGAAACAGATTTTGCGCATGGTCGCGGCGTCACTCGATCTGACTTATGAAGACCTTTCGGGCGATCTTGAGGGGGTAAATTTTTCATCGGGCCGCATGGGCCGGTTGCCGATGCGCCGCGCAGTCGAGGCGGCGCAGTGGACTCTGATAATTCCAGCGCTGTGCGAGCCGTTCGGTAATTGGATTAGAAGCGCGCTCCGGGATCAAGCGTCCATACCTAGAATCGACGACAGATCATATCGCATCAAGTGGACACCGCCGCCGGTGCCGGTGGCTGACCCGAAACTTGAAGCGCAGGCGGCTGAGATGCGTATTCAATCGGGGCTTTCCAGTCGCCAAAGGGAAATTCGCGAAATGGGATACGATCCAGAAGACGTTTATCGAGAGATAGCTGAGGACGCGAAAAGTAACAGGGCCATGGGCATCCCATCGGGCGCTGCAAGTGAGGAAAACGAGATGGAGTTTACCAGAGATGGAACCTGACGAACTGATGATCGACGGGGAACTTGTCCTGCATGGTGATGTCGGTGAGGGCTTCTTCGGACCGGGGCTGACGGCGCGCGGCGTCATATCTGCACTTGCGGGCGCAGAAGGTGATTTGTTGGTGCGGTTGAATTCAGGCGGTGGCGACGCTTGGGAAGGCGCCGCTATTCACGCTGCGTTGAAGGCGTATCCTGGCGATATCACGGTCAGGGTCGAAGGCATAGCAGCGTCGGCGGCTAGCCTGATTGCCATGGCCGGAGACGTTATCGAGATGGCAGAAGGGTCAATTATGATGATCCACGATCCTCGCAACGTTTCTGTCGGGACTTCCGAGGACCATCGACGCAGCGCGGCGGTGCTTGATAAGTTGGCGGATACGTACGCGGGCGTCTATGCGCGCCGCGCAGGAATGAAAACGTCCGATGCGCGCGCCATCATGGTGGCGGAAACTTGGTTTTCTCCCGACGAGGCTGTTTCCGCTGGTTTCGCAGGTGTGGTTATGGAAACTCATGCCATGGAAATGGCGGCGTTCGACTACAGGCTTTATAGCAAGGCCCCCAAGAGGCTGTTGCGTATGAGCACAAAATTCGGGCGGCAATCCCGCCGCCCTGATAACGGGGCCACCGCGCCCAAAATGCAGGAGGCTGATATGCCCGAGCAAGAAACCAAGGCGGCGGTGAAGGCGCCAGTCGCCGAAACCCCCGAGGTCAAGGCCGAGGTCGATAAGGTATCTAATGATGGTGCCAAAGCGTCTGTTTCGGTGGAAATGCGGGTTGACCCCGTATCCGAGCGTCGGGCGGCGGTCACTGAACGGTTCGGTGATCGGATGACGGCCCGTGAGGTCGAAGACATTGCCAAAAAGGCAAAAGACGCCCCGGCGGCGCTCATGGCGGCGGCGGAAATGTTGATCGACAGGCAGGTAGCAGCGAGTGGACCGGAGATGCGCGAAACAGCGGTGATTACGGATGACGGCGATGAACGCCGGTTCAACGCGATGTGCGCGGCGCTTCACGGCAACGTCTTTGGCCGTGGGGTTCCCGCCGAGGCGGCGGAATATCGAGGCTTGACCATGAAGGGTCTTGCCATGGACTTATCCGGTCGCAAGGGTCATGCGTGGAATGATATGGATCGCGTTCGCGCGGGCATGTCGGCCCAGAACGCTCTTGTGCCGGAGCGGATGCGCATGTCAGGGGCAATGCATTCGACATCTGATTTTGCTTTCATCACCGGCGAAATCGTCAACCGGGCGCTGCGTGCGGAATATCAGTCGCGGCAAGGATCGTGGTCGCGAATTGGGTCACGCCGCACGGCAACGGACTTCCGTTCGCTGCATTCGGTCCAGTCGGGTGTAGACACCGACATGCGCAGGGTGCTGGAAAGCGGCGAGTATGAAGGGACAGTGATCGTTGACGCGGGCGAAACGTTTCGTGTTGAGCGGTTCGGTCGCGTGGTCACGCTGACATTTGAGGCGGTCGTAAATGACGATCTCGGTGCGTTTGCGCGGCTTCCTCAGCAGTTCGCGCGTGGGGCGCGGAACCTTGAAAGCCGGATTGCATGGGGGCTGGTGACAGCTAACGGCAATATGGCGGATGGCACAGCGATCTTCGCAGCGGGACGTGGGAACCTTGCCGGGACCGGCGGCGTCATTTCGGTTGCTGCGGTTGGCGCGGGTCGTTCGGCGATGATGATCCAGAAGCCTCTCGGTGCTAAGTCCGGGACGGCGGACTTTATCGCCGCTGTTCCTGACCTTCTGATTGTTCCGCCTGCTCTTGATGTGGCGGCACGGCAGTTTGCGAACGGCACGATTGTTGCGACAAAGGACGCGGACAGCAACCCGCTTAAGGGCACGGTCGAGGTAGTTGCCGATCCGTTTATCAGTTCGGCGGTTTCGGGCGGGTC
>JAVVFB010000205.1:0-5912 GCA_032251095.1 Roseovarius sp.
TGCCGCCCACCCGCGCTTCGTGGCCGGCGGCGCGCACTGCCTCCAGCACCGCGTCGATCGTGCGCGGGTTGATCGTGCTCTCGACGAAGACCGCCGGCACGCCGGTTTCGGCGATGATGCGCTTTTTACCCATACGCCGCGCCAGGATGATCTGGCCCAACACATTGTTGATCTTATGCGCGCCGGTGTGGTTGAGCTCGTCGCGCTTGAGGTAGATCTTGGCGCCGCCAAAATGCTGGGTCAGGCGGTCAGCATAGTAAAGCGGGCTCGGACGGCCAACGTAATGGGTCCAGAGATCGTGCATTTCGGCCCAGAACTCATCATCGGTCTTGGCGCGCTCATATTGCTCTTCTAGCTCCAGAATAAGGGGCATCAGCGTTTCGGACACGAAGCGCCCGCCAAAATCGCCAAAGCGGCCCTTTTCATCGGGGCCGGTCATGAAGCTGTTGAAAAGATCATTCATCGCAAGGGCCTTCTCATCCGGGATGTGTTGAGGATGAATATGGGACGCGCTCAGGATTTTCCAGCGAAAAGCGGTTCTGCCAAGGCCGAGATTTTTCTGCGAAAAATCTGGGTCGCGCTTAGCTTCGCCGGATCACATAGAGGCGCGACCAGAGGTCAGGCTCGGCCAGAAGGAACGGCAAGAACGGCGCCGAGCGTTCAAGGATGCGGGCCTGGCCGCTATCGACCAACGATTCCAGCACCGATTGAAACCCCTGCTCTTTCCATGTGGCATCCAGAAGGTTGAACACGCCGATCCCGCCGGGCCGGATAACACGGGTCAGATGGATCAGGCTTGCGGGCGGCGCATGCCCGGGCCCGAACGCCCCGAGACAGGTGAAGCCAGCGAATGTCTCATCCTCGAACGGCAGCCCCTCGCCCATATCGACCTCGACCAGTTCGCGATAGGCCCCGGTGCCGCGCGCCGCCGCCAGCATGGACGGCGACAGATCACAGCCGGTGATCGGCCCATAGCCCAGGATCCCAAGGCTTTCACCCACAAGCCCCGTGCCGCAGGCCGCATCAAGCACCGGCCCCTCCAACCGCCCAATATGGCGCGCAAACATCCCGGCCCCAAGCGCCGGAAGGCGAAAGCCCCGCGCCAGATTGTCCCCATCATAACTCTGCGCCCAATCGTTATAGATTGCGCGCGATTCTTCGGGGTTTTTTGCGCCGTAAACATCGCTGAGATCGTCAGGATCGCGGGTCATTCTTGCCTCCGGTCAGTTTCGCCAGAGCATCCCGCGGACCAGCAGCCCTGTCAACCACAGGCCCTAGTCCAGAGCGCGTTTGAAGCCGAAATGCGACGCGGTAAATCCGAGGCTTTCGTAAAAGCGACGGCTCTCGATGCGGCTCTGGTTCATGGTAAGCTGAACAAGGGCGCATCCGGCGGCGCGCGCGCGCGTCTCGACATCCGCAAACATCTGATGGCCAAGCCCCTGACCGCGCAGAGGCCGGGCAATGCGCACGCTTTCCACCTGAGCGCGGCGCGACGCCCCAAGCGACAGCCCGCGGATAAAGGTCAGCTGATAGGTCGCAAGCACGGTCTCATCCGCATCCACCCCGACGATCAGATGGTTGTTGCCCTCGGCCTGCATCGCGTCAAACGCCACAAGATAGATCGCAAGATCGTCTTTTTCACGCCCCTGTCCCAAGACGTCATCGGCCAAAAGCGCCACCACCGCCGCCACATCCTCGCGGCGGCCGGTGCGAAAGCTCAGTTGCATTTTGCGGCCTTGATAAACGCGCGGATAAGCGCCGGATCCTTGACGCCCGGCGCGCTCTCGACCCCCGACGACACGTCAAGCTGGCGCGCGCCGGTCAGGGTGATCGCCTCGGCCACGTTTCCCGGAACGAGCCCGCCGGCCAAAAGCCAGGGCACCGTCCAGCGCCGCCCGGCAATCAAGCGCCAGTCAAAGGCCAGAGCATTGCCGCCCGGACGCGTGGCCCCCTTTGGCGGCTTGGCGTCAATCAAAAGCTGATCGGCGACGCGGGCATAGATATCAATCCGGGCAAGATCGTCGGCCTCGGCCACGCCAAGCGCCTTGATCACCGGCAAACCATAGCGCGCCTTGACCTCGCGCACCCGCTCTGGCGTCTCATGACCGTGAAGTTGCAGAAAATCGAGCGGCACGGCGGCCGTGAGCGCATCAAGCGTCGCATCATCCGCATCCACTGTGAGGGCCACCTTGGCCACGCCGACAGGCACACAAAGCGCAAGTGCAGCGGCTTGATCAAGCCCGAGGTGACGCGGCGATTTGTCAAAAAACACGAAGCCGACGTAAGCCGCCCCCGCCGCAACAGCGGCGGACACATCGCTTACGGCCGTCAGACCACAGATTTTGACACGGATATCTTTCGCCATACGGGCTTTTAGCTGGCCTGTTCCAAAAGCGCCAGAACCTCATCCTTGCCCTGATGCTTTTCACCTTTGAGGCGCTTGACCTCGGCACGCAGGCTTGCCAGTTCGCGCGCCTGTCGGGCGGCGGCGGCGCGCTCCCCCGCTTCGCGGATCCATTCCCAGATAAACCCAATTATCAGCCCGGCCAGAATACCGCCGAAAATAACCAGAAACAGCGGCAACTCATAGGTCGGATTCACCGCCGCAAGACCGGCCATTTCATCGGGCAGCACCCGCAAAGTCACCTGCCCGCGATTGGCAAGCGCGATAAGAACAAGCGTCGCCGCGAAAATCGCGATCGAGGCATAGCGGATATAACGCATGATTTACTTCCCGTTCAGCCGATCACGCAAAAGCTTGCCGGTCTTGAAAAACGGCACATGCTTTTCCTCGACCTGCACACTTTCACCGGTGCGCGGGTTGCGACCGGTGCGCGCCTCGCGCTGTTTGACCGAAAAGGCACCAAAGCCGCGCAACTCAACCCGGTTTCCCCCGGCCATCGCATCGGTAATCTCGTTGAAGATGGTGTTCACGATACGCTCGACATCACGCTGATAAAGATGCGGATTTTCATCGGCGATTTTCTGGATCAGTTCCGATCGGATCATCGGTGGTTTCTCCCCCGGCCTTTTTGATTATACGAGTGTGGCAGTTGTCGCGACTATACCCACAATGCCGCAAAACCCAAACAGAAAGCCGGATACAACAGGCGGATATATATGAAATATTTGATATTCCCCCTGCCAATTACCCGTCAGCACCGCTTTGACCGTGCCAAACAGGCGCAGGCCCGCGGTATTTCAAGCCGCACCCCTGATTTGATTCGCACGGGGCACAGGACGTCTTTGGCATTGAGCGGCGGCGCGCGCAGCACGGCGCGCACAGGTGGACATTCGCGCGCGCCCGGCCCATGGTCTGGCCATCTCAACCGGGGCGCGCAATGACCGCAAGACAGATCATCATCGACACGGACCCGGGCCAGGATGACGCGGTCGCGATCCTGTTGGCCCTTGCCTGTCCCGACGCGCTTGAGGTGCTGGGAATAACCTGTGTTGCGGGCAATGTGCCGCTTGATCTTGCAACCCGAAATGCGCGCATTATCCGAGAGTTGTCTGGCAAAGTTGATGTCACGATCTTTGCTGGATGTGACCGCCCTCTTGGCCGCGACCTTGTCACCGCAGAGCATGTCCACGGGCGTTCGGGCCTTGATGGGCCAAACCTGCCGGAACCGCGATTGCCGCTTGACGGCCGCCACGCGGTGGACTTCATCATCGACACCCTGCGCGCGCGCGCGCCAAAGACCGTCACCCTTGTGCCCATCGGGCCACTGAGCAATATCGCCACGGCGTTTAAGAACGCCCCGGATATCATTGAAAGAATTCATGAAATTGTCCTTATGGGCGGCGCGCATTTCGCCCATGGAAATGTCACGCCTGCGGCCGAATTCAACATTCACGTCGATCCTCACGCCGCCGAAATCGTCTTTGGCGCCGGTGTGCCGCTGGTGATGATGCCACTGGATGTGACCCACAAAGCGCTTGTGACGCGGGCGCGCAATGCCGCGATCCGGGCCATCGGCACAGAGGTTGGCCGCGCGGTCGCTGATCTGACCGGATTTTTCGAGCGTTACAATCGCGAACGCCATGGCGAGGATGGCGCGCCGCTGCATGATCCCTGCACCATTGCCTATCTGCTCAAGCCGGAGCTGTTCAAGGGCCGACGGGTCAATGTGATGATCGAAACCCAGTCACAGCTGACCATGGGCATGACCGTCACCGATTGGTGGGGGACCACCCGCCGTCCGGCCAATGTAACCTTCATCCATGATATTGATACAGATGGTTTTTTTGACCTTCTGATAGAAAGGCTGGCCCGGCTATGACCGCCCTGAACCTGGCAAAACCCGAAGATTTCGACCGCCTCACCCCCCTTGTGCGGGCCTTTCACGAAGAGGCCGGCATTACCCAGGATGAGACCAGGCGCCAGGCCGCTCTGATGCCGCTTTTGCAAGGCAGCCCGCATGGCGCGATCTATCTGATCGGGCCGGGGCGCGCGCCGATCGGCTATATCGTCATAAGCTTTGGCTGGTCGGTGGAATTTGCCGGCCTCGACGGCTTTGTCGACGAGCTCTACATTCGCCCCGGCGTGCGCGGGCGCGGAATCGGCAGCGAAGTGATGAACGCCCTGCCCAAGGCCCTTGCCGGGGCCGGATTGAAGGCGCTGCATCTTGAGGTGAAGCGAGACAATGCACGTGCTCGAAAACTTTATGAAAAGTTAAAGTTCTTACCCCGCGATGAATACAGTTTGTTGACACGCGAGATGTAGCAATTTCCACCGAATACCTTACCTTAGGTCAATGTCTATGAATATCCCCTTTCAAAACAGCTATGCGCGCTTGCCGGCGCGGTTCTTCACACGTCAAACCGCCGTGCCGGTGAAGGCCCCGCATTTGATCCGGTTCAACGACGCTTTGGCGCTCGAACTGGGCATCGTTCCGGGCGACGCCGACGAGATGGCCAAGGTGCTGGCCGGCAATCTTGTCGCGCCCGGCTCTGAGCCGCTGGCGCAGGTCTATGCCGGGCATCAGTTCGGCGGCTTTTCCCCGCAACTTGGCGATGGTCGCGCGCTTTTGCTTGGCGAGGTGATTGATGCCGCCGGTCAGCGCCGCGATATTCAGCTCAAGGGCTCTGGCCCCACCCCCTATAGCCGGATGGGCGACGGGCGCGCCTGGCTTGGGCCGGTGCTGCGCGAATACCTGGTCTCCGAGGCGATGCACGCCTTTGGCCTGCCGACCACCCGCGCGCTTGCCGCAGTCGCCACCGGCGAAACGGTCTATCGCGAGGCAGGCGGATTGCCCGGCGCGATCCTGACCCGAGTGGCCAGCAGCCACCTGCGCGTTGGCACGTTTCAATATTTCGCCGCCCGGCGCGATATTGATGGGCTGCGCGCGCTTTATGACTATACGGTCGCGCGGCATTATCCGCATTTGGAAGGCCCGGCGCACCTTTTGGCCGAGGTGATCCGCCGTCAGGCGCGGCTTGTGGCCGAGTGGCTTGCGTTGGGGTTTATCCACGGCGTGATGAACACAGACAACACCGCCATATCCGGCGAAACCATTGATTATGGCCCCTGCGCCTTCATGGATGTCTATCACCCCCAGACCGTGTTCAGCGCGATTGACCTGCAGGGCCGCTATGCCTATGACAATCAGGCGCATGTGATCGTCTGGAACATGGCACAGCTGGCCACGGCCCTTGTGCCACTCATGCCCGATCAGGACGAGGCGATTGAGGAATTTACCGCGCTTGTGCATGCGATGCCGGACCAGATAGAAGCCGAATGGCACCGTGCCTTTGGCCGCAAGATCGGGATTGCCAAGGCCAACGCGGGTGACGCCCCGCTGATCGGGGATCTTTTGGCGCGGATGGCCGAAAACCGCGCCGATTTCACCAATACCTTCCGCGCCCTGGCCGTGGGTGGCGCGCGCGACCAGTTTCTCGACCCGGCGGCC
>JAVVFB010000206.1:0-5891 GCA_032251095.1 Roseovarius sp.
GCCCAAAGCGGCTGGCGAGCACCACGACGCGTCGATGTCGCATTATAGACAGACCAGCGAGAAGCACATCATCGGCATCGGCCGCGATATCGAAGGTCAACGCAAGGACGGAAGTGTTTTCCCGCTGCATATCTCTGTTGGCGAAACAGAGGCGACGGGCGAGGCGATGTTCGTCAGCATCATGCATGACCTGACCTATCGCCATGCAACCCAAGCGGCCCTGTCCCGGTCACAGCGGCTTGATGCCATCGGCCAGATGACCGGCGGAATTGCCCATGATTTCAACAACCTGCTGACGGTTGTGATCGGAAACCTCGAACTGCTGGAAATGCGCGAGCCGACGGACAAGCAGATACCCCTGATCCGCGACACGATGGATGCCGCCGAACTTGGCGCCGATCTGACCTCGCGGCTGATGGTGTTTGCGCGCAAAAGCAACCTCAAACCGGTGGAATCCGACCTGCGTGATCTCTGCAAGATTGCCTTGAACATTCTCAAGCGAACCCTTGGCGCCGCCTATCGCATAAGGACAGAGTTCGCGGCCGATCTGAAACCCGTCATGGTCGATCCGGTCGAATTGCAATCGGCGCTGATCAATCTTGCGCTGAATGCACGCGACGCCATGGGGCAAAAGGGCGAGTTGCTGATTTCGCTCTGCAATGTCACGATTGACGACACCTATATGGCGCAGGAAACCGATATCAGCTCTGGCGAATATGTGCGCCTGTCGGTAAGCGACAATGGCAAAGGCATGTCCCCCGAGGCCCAGCGACGCGCCTTTGAACCCTTTTTCACCACAAGAACCGACAGCGGCGGCACCGGGCTTGGCCTGTCCATGGTCTATGGATTCGTGCGCCAATCCGGCGGCCATATCACGCTTTATAGCGAGCTTGGCCACGGCACGAGTTTCGGCCTTTATTTCCCGGTCTCCGGCGACAGCGCCCCCCCCGACAGTGACGAGGTTTGCCAGCAGCGCGAGGACGCCTTGCCACATGGCAACGGGCAGGTCGTGCTTGTTGTCGAGGACAATCCCAAAGTGCGCCAACTAGCGGTCGATCGCATCCGCAAGCTTGGCTATCACGCCGAACAGGCCGAAACCGGCGATGCGGCCTATGAAATGCTAAAGGCCGGCCTGCATGTGGATCTCGTGTTTTCCGATCTCGTGATGCCCGGCGCCCTGAGCGGATATGAACTTGCCGCAAAGGTTCAAGCCGAATTTCCGTCAGTCAAGGTCCTGCTGACATCCGGCTATGCAAGCGATGTCATCACCGGAAAAATGCTGTATTCGCAAAGCCAGTATATCCTGCACAAACCCTACCATCACGCCGATCTGGCGCAGCGGCTTCAGGCGCTTTTGCTTGCGTCATCCGAGGATTGAGACATCGTCACATCCCCGACAAACGTATAGCCGATGCCGCGCACGGTTTTGATCAGCTTCGGGTCGGACGGATCGCGTTCGATCTTTTTGCGCAGGCGCGCGACCTGATTGTCGATGGTGCGATCAAGCGGGCTCCATTCGATACCGCCCACCAGATCCATCAACTGATCGCGTGACAACACACGTTTCGGGCGTTCCAGAAACACGCCAAGCAGCTTGAAATCACCCGTTGTCAGCTTGCAGTCGGCACCATCCCTGTCGAGCACTTCAAGGCGGTCGGGCAAGGCTGTGATCCCGTCAAAACAATAGGTTACACCGGCCTCGCCCAATGCGCCGCCCAATGCGGCGCCCGGTGCGGCGCCCGGTGCGGCATCAGGTGTCTCGGCCCCGGCGTCATCCGGCAAGTCCGGCGTACCGCTTCGGCGCAAGACACTGCGCACACGGGCAATCACTTCACGGGCGTGAAAGGGTTTGGTGATGTAATCGTCAGCGCCGATTTCCAACCCGACCACGCGGTCAATCACGTCATCCTTGCCACTCACCATGATGATCGGCACCTGCGACACGGCGCGGACCGCGCGCGCAACCTCCAACCCGTTGTCGACACCCAGATTGATGTCCAGCGTGATCAGATCAGGCACAGATGCCTTGAGGCGCGCCAGTGTTTCGTCGCCATTCACCGCCTCGCAAACGCCAAAGCCTTCCCCTTCCAGCACATTGCGCAGGAGGGTTCTGATTTTTGGATCATCGTCGACCACAAGTATTGTCTTTTGCGTCATCAGCCCTCTCTTCCAGACTGCAAACAGAGTTCTAGATCATGTCGCGTTCATTCGCATTCACGCGACATGCTCTAACTTATTGATTTCGCATGTTCGGATCGCTCAAAACCGGGTCCCACTTTTGAGAAACATGCTTTAATCCAAACGGTAACCGATCATGGCCGGACATGAAAATATCCGGATACAATTTGATGCAAAACGTCCACTAGTGACCCTAACCCTCGTTACAAAGACTGCCCAAGGTGATGTCATCAAAACCCTTGGGGGGCCTTTTAAATGTACGTAACTATTCCGTCAGAGCAAACACCTAATACCGCGCAATTTCGATCCGTAACCACCCGAAGCAAAATCGTCACCAAGACGTTCAAAGTCGGGGCAAGCCTCTACTACGAAGGCGACAAAGTCGATCACCTGTACCGGGTGCAATCCGGCGTTCTGCGCCTCACCCGTCTGCTGGAAGATGGCCGCCGCCAAGTGATCGCCTTCGGCTATCCCGGTGATATCGTTGGATTTCCAAACGATGGCCTTTATCACACCGATTGCGATATGCTGACGGATGGGCGGTTACAGGCATACCCTCTTTCCATTCTGGAAAACGGCAACAGCAATCCGGAATTGCACAGGGCATTGCTGCAAGCCGCCCTGCGCGAGATAAGCGCCATGCAGGATCACTTCATGATGCTTGGGCGGAAATCCGCTTTGGAAAAGGTTGCCTCATTCCTGTGCGTCCTGATCGAAAGGATGAGTGCACAGGTCGGGCCATACAGTCAGGCATCGCTACCGATGAGCCGCTCGGACATTGCCGATTTCCTCGGCCTGACAACGGAAACCGTCAGCCGCACCCTCAGCCAGCTTCGCAAAAATGAGATTATCGTGATCAACAATGTCCACACCGTCGTGGTATTGCAACCCCGCGCGCTTTTCGAGCTGTCACAAGGACATGATGATAGCGAGTTCCATGGCCGGTGCGACCTGCACGGCGTGGCAAGGGCCTGCTAGAGCATGTTGCTAAAAAATGGGCCCCGGTTTTGAGCTTGTCGAACATGCGAGATCAATAGGTTAGAGCGTGTCGCGTGAATTTTGAGTGACCGCGACACGCTCTTGGATCAGGTGGGTCACGGCTTACGCGGGATCAATGATCAACAGGCAGGCACCGATAACTTTGCGCGTGTCATCATAAACCGTCGGGCGTTCCCCCTTCCAGCGCGTGTAAAGGCGGCAGTTGGGCTTGGCCCCTTGTTCAAGCGCCCGGATAGCGCCGCGCACCTCATCGGCAATGCGACTGGCCCGCAGGCGGAAATTGTGGTGATAGGTGCCGCGCTGCAAGGCTTCCATGCGAAGGTGAAATAACGAACTGCGCGCGCGGGGCGCGATCTGCATCGCGCCGATCGCCACGGTGGCGTTGGCCCGCCGGAAAAGCGTGCGCGAGCGCTGTTGGCCGCACTCCAAGCCGCGTTGGCCTGTTCCATAAGGGCTTCCCAACCGATATCGGCGCGCCCCCAGCCAGCGGCGCGTGCAACCCGCGCCTCGGCAGAGCCGAGGTCACACCCCCAGATATGCGGCGCGAACATGGTCGTTGTCATGGGGTTCATTTGCGAGGCCCTCCAAGGCCATGTTTCCGGTTTCAAGCACATAGGCGTCATCCGCCAGTTCAAGCGCCAGTTCGGCGTTCTGTTCGACCAGCACCACCGACAACCCTTGGGCGTTGATCTCTTCGACGATCACGGCGATTTCCTCGACGATCACCGGGGCCAGCCCCATCGACGGTTCATCCATCAGCAAAAGCTTGGGCGCAGACATCAACGCGCGCGCAATCGCCAGCATTTGCTGCTCACCCCCGGACATGGTTTTGACCATTTGACGGCGGCGCTCCTTGAGGCGTGCAAAGCGGGTGAACACACCGTCCAGATCGGTTTCAACCGCCCCCTTGTCACGGCGCAAGAAAGCGCCGATGCGCAGGTTTTCCTCGGCCGTCATATCGGGGAAAATGCGGCCTCAGGGCACATCGGCGATGCCATGGGCGACACCCCTGTCCGAGGACAGGCCGTCGATGCGCTTGCCCATGAAATGGATTTCACCCCCGTCAACGGCGCCATCCCCGACATCGCGCGCAGCGTGGTGGTCTTGCCCGCGCCATTGCCGCAGATGATGGTCACGATTTTCCCCTCTGGCACCGCAATCGAAATATTGCGCAGGGCAGAAACCTTGCCGTAGCTGACCGAGATATCCTTGAGGTCAAGCAACATGGCGCGCGCCCTCGAACATCTTGAGCCCCGAGATATCCTCGCCGCGCAGGCGCAGCTGCCCTTCGGTGGGTTTGTAAAACCCCGAGATCATGTTGAAGGTGGTGGTCTTGCCCGCACCGTTCGGGCCAACCAGCCCGTGAATTTCACCGTGATTGACCTTGAACGACAGCCCATCCACCGCCGTCAACCCGCCAAAGCGCATGGTCAGGGTGTGGATATCCAAAAACTGGGTCATTGCGCGCCCCTCCGGCGAATTATTTTCTGAACGATGCCTTCAAGGCCCTTGGGCATGACCAGGATCGAGCCGATCATGATCGCCCCGTAAATCAGCGGGCGCATCTGCTCCAAGCCCATTTCGCGCAGGACGATCTCGTTCAGAACGGTAAGAACGACACAGCCGAGGATCGGGCCATAAAACGTTCCCGTCCCCCCACGATGGCCCATGTAAGGACAAACACCATCACCTCGACATCAAAGGAATTGGGGGTGATCGTGCCGATGTAATGCGCAAGCAGCGCCCCGCCGATACCGGCAAAGCCACTGGCAATCGCAAAGGCCAAAGTACGGTAAGCAGGCAGGTTGACCCCCGAGGCCTCGGCCAGCTTGTCTTGCCAGTGAACGGCGTGAAAGGTCAGGCCGACGGGGGATTTCTCGATCCGCCAGAGGATCCAAAGGCAAAACGCCACCACGACAGCAGACAAGGAAGGGCTCGAATTTGCCGATTATACCTTCGACGAGCATTTCGGCGGCAAGATTGCAAGCTATCCACCACACGCCCTGCTGTTCGACTATATCAACGGCCGCGTCGAGCGCGCAGGCCTGCGCGACAAGATACAGTTCAACACGGTTGTGCGCGATGTCAGAACCGCAAACGGCAAGTTTTCCCTGACGGCGCGCAATACGAAGCCCGATCAAGAGACGTCCGAGCTGTTTGATCATGTGATCGTCGCGTCTGGCCACTTCTCTACGCCAAATGTGCCGTATTATGCGGGTTTTGAGTCGTTCAATGGCCGTATCCTGCACGCCCACCGTATGCATCCGGTCTGACTGCTGTTGACTTATTCAGTCGACCAGTTCCACGGCATCAGCTCTTCGATGCGTGTCATTTTATGATCCGCGACGCGGGCGTGGACCCTGCGGAGCCAGGCTTCCGGATCGACACTGTTCATGCGGCAGGTCTCAATCAGGGTATAGGCGATGGCGGCCGCCTCACCGCCACCCTTTGATCCCATGAACAGGTAATTCTTGCGCCCGAGAGTCACCGGTCTGATTGATCGCTCGCAGATATTGTTATCGGGCATGCTGTTCGTGGCGCTCCGATTTCGACGCTTGGTTTTCCATCTTTCGTGGTAGACTTAGGCATCGGGACAGGGGCGCTGGAGTGCGAAGAAGCGGGCAGGCCGTTTTGACTATGAGCTGCGAGCTCGCGTTGTTATCTGGCCGCCCCTGCGACCTGCCCGTTTGCGCCGAGAGCGCGTATCCGTAGAT
>JAVVFB010000207.1:0-5822 GCA_032251095.1 Roseovarius sp.
CCGGCGCAGGCCTCCGGGCCGCGCCGAGGAGCACCGGCTCCGCCGAGGATCACCGGCCGCGCCGAGGATCTCCGGCCGCGCCGAGGATCACCGGCCGCGCCGTGGCCCGCGCTGACCGGGCGCGCGGCGCTGCGCCCCGGCGAATGGCTGGCGGTGTTTGGCGGTGGCGGTGTCGGGATTTCGGCGCTGTTGCTGGGGCGGGCCCTTGGCGCGCGCGTTGTTGTGGTTGATATCGTTCCCGAAAAACTGGCCTTTGCCAAGGCGCTTGGGGCCGATGCGGTGGTCAATGCGGCGCAGGTCGATGCCGCGACTGTTGTGAAAGAGATCACCGGCGGCGGGGCCGATCTTGCGATTGAGGCCCTTGGCATTGCGGCCACGACCATCGGCGCGCTCAAATCTCTGCGCAAACTTGGGCGGCTGGTTCAGGTGGGCATGCCCGCGGGCGATCACGCGACCATGCCGATTCCGATGGATGTGGTCTATTCCGGGCAGCTGGCGATTTACGGCACGCGCGGCATGCCGAGCTGGCGCTATCCCAGCCTGCTCAGCCTGATTGAGGCGGGGCATGTCGATCTGAACCCGCTGGTGACCCGCCGTATCGCGCTTAGCGGGGTGACGTCAGAGCTTGCAGCGTTTGACAAAGCGGCCCCGCCCGGCGTAGCAGTCATCACAGATTTCTCAAGGTAAGGAGCGCGCTATGAAAGCGGCTGTCATCGTCTTCCCTGGATCCAACTGCGACCGCGATTTGGCTGTTGCTCTGGAAAGAGCCGGGGCCGATGTGACCATGGTCTGGCACAAGGATACAGCCCTGCCGGACGGCGTGGACCTGATTGGCGTTCCGGGCGGGTTTTCGTTCGGCGATTACCTGCGCTGCGGGGCAATTGCCGCCAATTCGCCGATCTGCCGGTCGATGATCACCCACGCCGAAAAGGGTGGCTATGTGCTTGGTGTGTGCAACGGCTTTCAGGTGCTGACCGAGACCGGGCTTTTGCCGGGGGTTCTGCTGCGCAATGCCGGGTTGAAATACATCTGCAAGCCGGTTTCGCTGACCGTCAAAACCGCCGATAGCGCCTTTACCCAAGGCTACGCTCCAGGCAGCCATATGACCATTCCGATTGCCCATCACGATGGCAATTACTTTGCCGATGAGGCGACGCTTGACCGTCTTGAAGGCGAGGATCGCGTGGCCTTTACCTATGACGACAATCCCAACGGCTCGGCCCGCGATATTGCCGGTATCCTGTCGGAAAATCGCCGGGTTTTGGGGATGATGCCGCATCCCGAGCGGATGGCCGAACCGGCGCATGGCGGCACTGACGGGGCGGCGATGTTCACCTCGCTTGTGGGGCAGCTTGCCGACGCCTGACGCCCTTGTCGCGCGCGCCTTGAGGTGGGCGCCCTTGCGGCCTAAGGTCTAGGGCATGAGCGGCTCATTGATCAAATCCCCGGTTCCTCGGATGCGCACCATAAGCTGGCGCGCGCGGCTTGTGCTTTTGGCGCTTGTGGTGCTGGCCGTGTCGGTGGTGGTGGTGACCAACCGGCTTTTGACCGACCGATTTACCGAAAACACCCGCAACCGCGCTGAGCTTCGCCTTGTGCTTTATAGCGGTAACTTGCTGAGCGAGCTGCGCCAGAATGCCATCGTGCCCCAGCTTCTGGCGCGCGATCCGGCGCTTATCCGCGCCCTGAGCACGGGCGATTATGCGCAATCCACGCAGCGGCTTATTTCTTTTCTGAGCGAGATCGGCGCGGCCTCTTTGACGCTGTTGGACAAGGACGGGCGCATGGTGGCCGCGACCGAGCGAAGCTCGCTCGGAAAATCGCTCAAGCAAGAGCCGTATTTCGTCGATGCCCTGCGCTCAAGAGATACTGTTTTCAAGGTGATGCGCCAGGAAACCGGGCAGTACAACTTTTACTATTCGCGCCGGATCGACACCCAGAACGAAGTGCTTGGCGTGATCCTTGTCGAGGTCGATTTGCGCAAATACGAGCGGGCCTGGGCGGGGATTTCCGACGCGGTGATGGTGACCGACAGCGAAGGCCAGATCATCCTTGCAACCGAACCGCGTTGGCGCGGTGTGACCGAGGCCGACGCCCTGCGCCGCGAGCCGGCCAATAGCGCGATCCAGCGCGCCATTCAGGCCACCGCCGACTGGACCGCTCTGCCGCCGGATGCCTATGTGCGCGGCGAGGCGGTGATGCGGGTCGAGGGCAGGGTGGCGTTTCGGGGCTGGCGGATCGCCAGTTTCACTACCTATGCCGCCGTGCGCGACAAGGTGAACGGCTATCTCGCGCTTGAGATCATGGGGTTTGCGATTCTCCTGGCGCTTGCATTTTATTTTCTCAACCGCCGCACCGCCGTTCGCATGGTCCTGTTTCAGCGGGAATCGGCAGAGCTTCGCGCATTGAACGTGCGCCTCCAGCGGGAAATCGCCGAGCGTCAGCGGGTGCAGGAGAACCTTGCCGTGGCCGAACAGACGCTTCAGCAAAGCTCGAAACTGGCGGTTCTGGGCGAGATGTCGGCGGCGGTCAGTCACGAGCTGAATCAACCGCTTGCGGCGATGAAAACCTACCTTGCGGGGGCGCGGCTTTTGCTGACCCGCAACCGTCCCGACGAGGCGCTTTCCTCGTTCCAGCGGATCGACGATCTGATCGAGAGAATGGGCGCGATCACCAAGCAGCTCAAGTCCTATGCGCGCCAGAGCGGTGACACGTTCGAGCCTGTAAACATGGGCGATGCGCTTGCTTCGGCGCTTGCGATGATGGAACCGCAGCTGCGCCTGCGCAAGGTCAGGATCGACCGCACCCTGCCCAGTGAACCGGTGAAGATCATGGGCGATCGGGTGCGGGTGGAACAGGTCATGATCAACCTTTTGCGCAACGCCATGGATGCCACCGAAAACGTCGAGGATGCGACCATCGACATCCTGCTGGCGGCGGGCGACACCGCGATCCTGACGGTGCGCGACAACGGCACCGGCATCGTCAATTTCGAGACCCTCTTCGAGCCGTTTTACACCACCAAGCTGCCCGGTGACGGGGTTGGCTTGGGGCTTGCCATTTCATCGGGTATCGTGAACGACCTGGGCGGACGCCTCACCGCGCGCAATGCGGTCGGTGGGGGGGCTGTATTTGAAATGCGACTGCCTATCTTGCAACAAGAGCCGGAAGAGACCCGTGCAGCGGAGTGATGCAAAATGCCAAGTGCGATGAAGATTGCGATTGTTGACGACGAAAAAGACATGCGTCAGTCGATCAGCCAGTGGCTTGCCCTGTCGGGCTATGACACCGAGGCCTTTCCAAGCGCCGAAGAGGCGCTTAAATCGCTTGGGGCGGATTACCCCGGTATCGTGGTGACCGACATCAGGATGCCCGGCATGGATGGCATGCAGTTCCTCAAAAAGCTGATGGGCGCGGATTCAAGCCTGCCGGTGATCATGATCACCGGTCATGGCGATGTGCCGATGGCGGTCGAGGCAATGCGCATCGGCGCGTTTGATTTTCTGGAAAAGCCGTTCAACCCGGACCGCATGACCGAACTTGCCAAAAAGGCCACCAACGCGCGCCGCATGACCCTTGATAGCCGCGCCCTGCGCAAAGAGCTGTCGGATGGTGGCCAGCTCATGAAAAAGCTGATCGGCACCAGCCAGGCGATGGAGCGTTTGAAAGAGGATATCCTTGATCTGGGACAGGCCGATGGCCACGTTCTGATCGAGGGCGAAACCGGCACCGGCAAGACCCTTGTGGCGCATGCCCTGCATGCGGTTGGCGCGCGGGCAGGCAAGAAATTTGTCAGCGTGTCTTGCGCCGCCTTTGAGGAAGAGGCGTTGATCAAGCGGCTGTTTGGCCCGATGCATCCCGAAGACACCCAATTGCCTGCGGTTGAAGAGGCACGCGGTGGCACGCTTGTGCTTGAGGATATCGAATCCCTGTCAGAGGCCGCGCAGGCGCGTCTTTTGACCCATATCAACGCGGATGGCACGCCGCCCGAGACCCGCATTGTGGGCATTTCCAACATGCAGGACGAGGGCCGCACCTGTGAGGATGCTCTGCGCCCGGACCTGTTTTACCGGCTGGCTTCCTTGCGCCTGATCCTGCCGCCGCTGCGTCAGCGGGGCGAGGATATCCTGACCCTGTTCACACGCTTCAGCGATCAGTTTGCCGATGATTACGGCTGTGACGCACCGCAGGTTTCCGCCCAGGAGGCAACCCAGTTGTTACAAGCGCCCTGGCCGGGCAATGTGCGTCAGCTGTTCAACGTGGCCGAACGCGCAGTGCTGCAATCGCGCCGCGGAAGTGGCACCATCGCCTCGCTTCTGATCTCGGATCATCAGGACATGCAGCCGGTGATGACCACCGAAGGCAAGCCGCTCAAGGAATATGTCGAGGCGTTCGAGAGGATGCTGATCGACAACACCATGCGCCGCCACAAGGGGTCAATCGCGGCGGTGATGGACGAATTATGCCTGCCGCGCCGCACGTTGAACGAGAAAATGGCGAAATACGGTTTGCAGCGCTCGGATTATCTCTGAGCGTTCAATCGGCCGCAATCGCATTTTCTCCATTGTAATCCCTCTATGTGACGCTTTAGTGTATTGGGATGGAGACATGCATTGCGATGCAACCTCCGAGAGAGTTTCGCTATTGGGTGCAGGCTTGGGTTTACATCCCGTAGTTCCCGATAGACCGATTGGGCCCCGTAACAGGGGCCAAATACACGTCTGATCCCCGATGCGAGGGCGGTCAGGCCCTGAATTGGCGCCTTGACGGGTGCCGGAGTAAAAGAACCGCGATGAAGCGCGCGACACATCAAAACGTCACAGCCGGGGCCGCCACAGGCGCCCTGGGCGACGCGCACGCTATCGCCCTTATCAGACATCTCCCGCAACACGCCGCCCCGCCGGGGCAGGTGTGTGCGCCAGGATGCAAACGGAAAACATGGCTAAGAAAATGCTCATTGATGCCACCCACGCGGAAGAAACCCGCGTTGTGGTGGTCGACGGAAACAAGGTTGAGGAATTTGATTTTGAATCCGAAAACAAACGCCAACTTGCAGGCAATATCTATCTAGCAAAGGTGACCCGGGTCGAACCGTCGCTTCAGGCGGCGTTCATCGACTATGGTGGCAATCGCCACGGGTTCCTTGCGTTCTCTGAAATTCATCCCGATTACTATCAGATCCCGGTCGCTGACCGCGAGGCTCTGATGGAAGAAGAGCGCGCCTATGCCGAGGCGCAATCTGAGGAAGAGGAAAAGCCCAAGCGGCGCACCCGATCGCGGTCGCGCTCGCGGTCAAAGGCCGAAACCACCAAATCCGATGATGCGGTGGTCAACGCCGAGATTTCGGGCATGGAAACCATCGACCTTGAGGACGAGAGCGAAGAAGGCACCTCGCCGATGGAGCGGGTCGCCGAAACCCCCGTGGAAGAGCCCGAGGGCGAGGAAGCCAGGGTCAGCGAGGCCGATGATCAGGGCGACAGCGACAATGACATTGATGCGGATGATGATGGCGACACCATTGATCATGCGTCGCGCGATGACGATATCGAATCTGTGGCCGAAGAAGACGACAGCGAAGACATCCGCCCGGTGCGTAAACCGCGCCCGCGCCGCTATAAAATCCAGGAAGTGATCAAGGTTCGTCAGATCCTTCTGGTACAGGTCGTCAAGGAAGAGCGTGGCAATAAAGGCGCGGCGCTGACCACATACCTTAGCCTTGCGGGCCGTTATTGCGTTTTGATGCCCAACACCGCGCGCGGCGGCGGCATCAGCCGCAAGATCACCAATGCGGTGGATCGCAAGAAGCTCAAGGAAATCGCCAC
>JAVVFB010000208.1:0-5746 GCA_032251095.1 Roseovarius sp.
GCGAAACCCGGCGCGCCAGCGATGACCGATCGGACGCCGGTGGTGGGTTGATGAGCGTGATGCGCGGCGGGCGGGTCTTTGAAAAGGTTGGCGTCAATGTTTCCGAGGTGTACGGCACCCTTGGCGAGGCCGCCCAAAAGGCGATGGCCGCGCGCGGTGTGCCGGGTATGGACAGCGATCCGCGGTTCTGGGCCTCGGGGATCAGCCTTGTGGCGCATATGCAAAATCCCCATTGCCCCGCCGTGCATATGAACACCCGGATGTTCTGGACCCCGTCTGCCTGTTGGTTTGGTGGGGGCTCTGATCTTAACCCCTGTATTGAATACGACGAGGATACGGCGCATTTTCACGCCACACAGAAGGCGCATCTTGATCCGCATGGCACGGATTTGTACCCCCGCCTCAAGGAGTGGGCAGATGAGTATTTCTTTATCCCGCATCGCAACCGGGCGCGCGGCGTTGGCGGCATTTTCATGGATGACCGCAACACCGGTGACTGGGAGGCGGATTTTACCCTGACGCAGGATATCGGCCGGGCGTTTTTGCCGGCCTTTACACCGCTGATCGAAAAGCGACGGGTGCAACCATGGGGCGAGGCCGACAAGGATGCACAGCTTATCCATCGTGGGCTTTATGCGGAATATAACCTTGTCTATGACCGGGGCACCAAGTTCGGGCTTGCCACGGGTCATGACGCCAATGCGGTTTTGATGAGTCTGCCGCCTTTGGCAAAGTGGGTCTGAGCGGGCCAACCACGCAGGACGCTGTCCGCCAAACCGCAGGATAGATGGGGGACGCTGTCCCCCAAACCCCCCTGGGATATTTAGAGCCAGAAGAAAAAGGGCTTATAGCATGTTGCTCAAAAGTGGGAACCGGTTTTGAGATTCTCGAACATGCGAAATCAATACGTTAGAGCGCGTTGCACGGGTGCGAATGAACGCAACACGTTAGTCTTTTTGTAGATCTGCAAGCCGTTTGGCGCCGCGATCCGCCAGAGGGCCGGTGCCATCTTTCCAACGGCGGTGAATCCAGAACCATTGATCCATGCGCGCACGGACCTGGGTTTCAAGGCGGTCATTGACCTCTTGGGTCATCGTTGCTGGATCACTTGGGGCAACCGGCTCTTCCACCAAAATTTCGAAATCCAGACCGTTTTGACAGCGAATGCCCCAGGTGGGCACCAGTAGAGCGTTGAATTTCAAAGCCAGTTTTGCCGCAGACAGGGGCGAGAGGGCCGGTTTTCCGAAGAACTCAAGAGGCACCCCGTCATGGGCGCTGACGTCCGTCAGAATGGCGATCGCCCCGCCAGCGTCCAGGTGCCTGAGCATTTGCATCATCCCGGCCCGCCCCTGTTTGAACATCGGCAGGCTAAGCGCGGCCATGGCGGCGGTATAGCGGGTGTTGAACCATTTGTTTGACATCGGGCGGTAAAACACGCCGAGTTTGAATCCTTGACGGATCAAGGCAATGCGGACGGCGTTGAAGCTTCCGAAATGGCCAGTGACGAAAATCACCGGGCGGCCTGTGGCCCTTGCCGTGTGCACCGCGTCAAGGCCGGGGCCATGAAGCAGGAAGCTTTGCGCGCGCGCGCGGAAATCGCGGGGCGAATAAAGCTCTGCCATGTTGCGTCCGGCATTATCGGGCACCGCGCGCATGAGGCGGCGGACCTCGGCGTCGGGCAGGTCCGGCAGGACATGCGCAAGGTTGTCGTGCACCCGCCGATCATAGCCTGCGAGGGGGGCGATCACGCGTGCGGTCAGCCAGCCGATGAACGGGATCCGCCAGCGATAGGGCAAGAGTTTGGACAGCGCGATCGGCGCATGGCTCACCATGCCGAAGGCGGTGTCTTTGAGGCGCGCAAGGCGTGGGGCAGGGGTGTCGCTCATGCTGGGCGCCTTGGTTTGGAGGCACAGACATAAACGTCTGGTTCATCCAGTCACATGTTTGTCAGGGGGTGCGGGCAAGCCCCGTGCCGATCATTGAATCGCGGGTGACGAGGCGTTCAAGGTCGGGTTCTGTCAGCCCGTCAGTGTCTGCCGGGCGGGCGGGCAACACGATATAGCGCATGTCGGCGGTGCTGTCGTGCACGCGGATTTGGGTGCTGTCGGGCAGGTTAACCCCAAACTCGCGCAAGACCGCGCGCGGTTCACGCACCGCACGGCTTCGGTATTGCCGGGTTTTGTACCAATCGGGCGGCAGGCCCAAAAGGTTGCGCGGATAACACGAGCAGAGCGTACAGACGATAAGGTTATGAACGCTATGGGTGTTTTCCACCGCGATCAGGTTGAGCGGCCCGATATCAAATCCCATCTCGCGGCTCGCCGCCCCGGCATCCGCCAAAAGCCGCGCCTTGAAGGCCGGATCGCTCCAGGCGCGGGCCACAACGGCGCCGCCATTGGCGGGGCTGCGGGCATCCATCACCTCGATCTGGGCAGAGATTTCCGCCGGAGTGATCTGGCCCTTTTCGATCAACAGCTCGCGCACCGCGATTTCCATGCGTTGCCAATAGGTGAGCGGTTCATCATTGTCGACGCGGTAAGGGTGGCCAGAGGGGCTTAGACCGTGGTCATGATCATGCGAATGGTCCGGGTGGTCGTGGGGCATCGCTCAGAGCCTTTCAAGCCAGTGATCGTATATTTCCGCATCAAGCGTATCGCCAGAATGTTCCGCGCCATCGCCCCAAAGCTCTGCCATGGTAAAGCGCACCCGGTAGAGGGGCTTCTTGTCGGCGGGCAACCCATAGGCCAATTGTTCGGGGTTGTGAAAGGCGCCAAGCGGTCGTTCAATCACGCCTTCCTTGCCGCGCAAGTATGCAGGCGCGCGCACATGGCCAGGCGGCATCATTGCCTTGACTCGCACACGCTCAGCCATTTTGCGCCTCGCCATAGGTTGGCCCGCGCGCGGCAACCTCTTGCATGCGTGCGCCAAGCTCTTCCAAAGAGTAAACACCGGCCTCAACCAGGTTCTGGTTCACCGCGGCGATCCAGCGCTCATAATAGCTGTGCTTTTCAAAGGCGTCTTCGCCCATGTCTT
The DNA here is from genome assembly GCA_032251095.1 of Roseovarius sp. Classification (GTDB taxonomy): domain Bacteria; phylum Pseudomonadota; class Alphaproteobacteria; order Rhodobacterales; family Rhodobacteraceae; genus Roseovarius. The sequence continues at coordinate 3,034 of JAVVFB010000208.1, forward strand.
CAAGCGACCGGCGCAATCCATCCACGGTGAAAAACCCCTTGGATCCACACAGAACCATGAGGGCATCCACGCGCTTTTCCCAAAGAGAAAAATTATGCCCCTCCATCGGTACAGGCCCTGCGGCCTGACCGCCCATATCGTGCCAGCGGCGTCCATCTGTATCTGTCATGGCGCCGATGTTAGGGTCCGCCTTGGTGACTGTCCAGTACCTTCAATCGGGGGCGATGAAGGGGGCTAGTCGGGCCCCGCATCGCCCTCTTCATCCGGCGCCACAAGGGTGATCTCGCCCGCGGCTTCAAGCGTGCGGATGGCGTTTACGACCGCAGTCATCGCCTCTTCGCCGTCGCGCCCTTTTACGCGGCCAAGCTCTTGCATCTCTTCGCGGATCGCTTCGGCCATTCGTTTGCTCATGTTTTCCAGGATGAATTCGGCCACCGGCGCCAGATCCCCGGCCGAGGCTGCGGCAAGCGCCATCACCAGAACAGGTTGTTCAACCTCGCGCATCACGCGGGGTACATCTACGGCATTCATCCGCTCTGGAATATGCACAAATGTAAAGATCGCGCGCCGCACGAGCGCGGCAAAATCCTGATCGGTTTCTTCAAGCCCGACAAGCACGTCATCTCTTGTGGCGGCTGGCGAATAGTTGAGGATCGCGCCCACCCGCTCTACCGCGCCCTCGGCAAAGGCGGTCTCGGGGACGTTATGCAACTGGGCCGCAAGCGCAAGCCCGATCCGATCCACGGCTGCGGGGCTGACTGATCCGGTTTGCGACACCGCATAGGTGATCCGCCGCGCCTTGTCGCCGGGCAGTTTGCCAAGCAATTCTGCGGCGCGGGCAACCTCCAGCTTCGACAGCATGACGGCCGCCACCTCGGCGCTTTCGCTCTCGATGATCGGCAAGAGATCCTTGAGGTCGGCCTGACGGATCAACTCCCAGGGATCGCCGTATTGGCGCACGCCCGCTTCCTTGCGAAGCCGCGCTGCGGTTTGCGGGCTGATCCGCCCATCAAGCGCGCTCAACGCCCCGGCCATGCCACGTGGAAAGGTAAGGCCCATCCCCTCAAGCTCTTGGGCAAATTCCGCCACCACATCGGCCAGCGTTGTGCGATCGACATAGCGCATTGATCCCATTTGCGTCGTCAGCAGTGCCTGCAACGGTTCCGGCAAATCGGTCAACGGCACGTCCGCGCCCTCGTTGAGCAAAAACCGCACGATAATCGCAGCCTTTTGGCGACGCGACAGATGCGCCGATGTCCCGGGTCTTGCCGGGCCAGATAAACGCGCCAATGGGGTAGAGTTGCTCATGCTGTCCTCTTATCCGAAACCTTTCCGGATCATAGGCCCACAAGCGTGAAGAAATATCTAAGCTGCGCAGGGTTTCGCGCGCCGGTTTCTTCTGGCCATAAATATCCCCGCGCGGAGCGCATCCCGCACCTTGACCGCACCCCCACGCCCGTAAGCGCGAACAGGCCTTGGCCCCTTGCGCCAAACGAAAGATACAGCGCGCGCTTCAGCGCGCACCGCTTTTTCAAACCCTTCGGACAGACCCTAGAGCATGTCGCGTTCATTCGCATTCACGCAACACGCTCTAACCCATTGATTTCGCATGTTCGAGACGCTCAAAACCGGTTCCCACTTTTGAGAAACATGCCCTAGCGCTTGCGGTCGCGGCGGCTGCTCATCGGCTGAAAGGCGACGCCGACATGCGCTTCGCAATAGGGCTTGCCCGATTGCACAGGCAGGCCGCAAAACCAGAAATCTGGCGTGGCGGGATCGCCGACAGGCCACTTGCATGTGCGCTCCGTCAACTCCATCAAGTTCAGCCGCTTGGCCTTTTTCTCGACTTCACTCACCTTGGCAAGCGCTGCGGGGTCAATCTCGTTGGCCGAGGGTTGCGGTGGCAAGGGCTGACCTGCGGGAATGATCGCCTTTAGTCGGCTCACGGGCGCGGGGGGCGGGGCTTCCTCGACGACCGGTTCCGGCTTGGCGCTCGGCTTGGGGGCTGGTTTCGGGGCGGTGGGTTTGGCCTTGGACTTGGCCTCAGGTGCCGCTTTCGCCTTTGCGTCGGTGCTGGCAGTTGTGGCCGTTGCCGCGGTGCCGCCCGATCCGTTTCGGTTCGACAGGCCAAGGCGATGCACCTTGCCGATCACGGCATTGCGGGTCACGCCGCCCAGCTCTTTTGCGATCTGGCTGGCCGACTGACCTTCCCCCCACATCTTTTTCAACAGTTCAACGCGTTCGTCGTTCCAGGACATCGGGGCTTCCTCATGTCAAAAGGCGGCCCGGGCCTTGGGCCCGCCGCCTTGCAAATTCGATCAAGGCCCTATTCTAGTCACTGGTGGCTGAGTTACAAGGCATCGAATCGACCACAGAGTGCCAATTTCGGCCTGCGGGGGCCGAAAGCGGGCTTGCCCCGGACGGGCGCAGCAAAAGCGCCGCCAGAAATGAGGATAACATGATGACAAAGGCACGCGGCCAGAACCGGGCATCCCCACAGATGACAATGGGCACACGGCGCTTTGGCCGGGTCAACTGGCTTGGGCTGGCAACACTGGCCGAGCGTGAGGTGCGCCGCTTCCTGGCGGTCTGGACCCAGACCCTGCTGGCCCCGCTGGTCACGGCCGGCCTGTTCCTGTTGATCTTCAGCATCGCCATCGGCCCGCGCCGGGGCGATGTGATGGGGGTCAGCTTTACCACCTTCATTGCGCCG
>JAVVFB010000209.1:0-5693 GCA_032251095.1 Roseovarius sp.
CGCCTCTTGCAGGGCGGTTTGCATGGCGGGCACAGGGACGTGGTGCAGGGAATTGAGAAAAATCGCCGCGTCAAAGCTGCCGGGGGCAAAGGGAAGCGCCTCGGCGCTGGCGGTGACGAAGGTGGCACCCGGCACGCGCGCGGTGGCGGCGACAATCGCCTCGGCACTTGGGTCAATGCCGGTCACGCGAAACCCGTCACGTAAAAGGCTCTTGGCAAGCGCGCCATGGCCACAGCCGATATCAAGCAGATCGCGCGCGCCAATCTGTTGCAGAATGGCGACGATGCGGTGCCGTGTGTCGGTGGGTTCAGTCATGGCAGCGTCCACCCTTGGCAAAGAGCGGCTCGAAACTGGCAATACGCATCATTCTGGGGCGTCCCTTTTGGTTCGGTGCGATCTGTCGCTTTATATAACAGGGGGTTGGGCAGGCTTGACAAGCGATAGGGGTTTCCTATGACCCTGCTAGGTACGGCAGATCGGATTTCCGGTTCCGTGGTCGGCCCAAATCTGCGAAAAAGGGGCGACCCTAGACAGAATGAGAAACAGATGACCTCTTTCGATCCGACGGCGGAGTATAGTGCAATTCGCGATGGCGTGGCCAAGGTCTGCGCCGGGTTTCCGGGGGCCTATTGGCGCGATCTTGACGCGCGCCGGGCCTATCCAGCGGATTTCGTCGATGCGCTTATCCGTGAGGGGTATCTGGCGGCGATGATCCCCGAAAGCTATGGCGGGTCGGGGTTGAACCTGACGGCCTCGGCGGCGATTTTGGAGGAAATTCACCGCCAGGGATGCAACGCGGCGGCCTGCCATGCGCAGATGTATACGATGGGCACCGTGTTGCGCCACGGCAGCGACGCCCAAAAGGAACGCTACCTGCCGCGGATCGCCGATGGCACGCTGCGGCTTCAGGCCTTTGGCGTGACCGAACCGACAAGTGGCACCGATACGCTTGCGCTCAAGACCACGGCCCGGCGCGAGGGCGACGAATACGTGATCAACGGTCAGAAAATCTGGACCTCGCGGATCGAGCATTCTGATTTGATGGTCCTGCTTGCGCGCACCACTCCGCGCGATCAGGTGACATCGAAAACCGACGGGTTGTCGGTGTTTCTTGTGGATTTACGTGAAAAGGTCGGCAATGGCATCGAAATCCGCCCGATCCGCACCATGATCAACCACGCCACCACCGAGGTGTTCTTTGACAACCTGCGCATTCCCGCCGACAGCCTTATCGGCGAAGAGGGCAAGGGCTTTCGCTATATCCTGTCGGGGATGAATTCAGAGCGCATCCTGATTGCCGCCGAATGCATTGGTGATGCGAAATGGTTTCTCAAGACCGGCGCCACCTATGCCCGCGAGCGGGTGGTGTTCGGCGATCCCATCGGTGCCAATCAGGGCATTCAGTTTCCGCTTGCGCGCGCACATGCCCATATGATGGCGGCCGAGGCGATCGTCTATCGCGCGGCGGCGATGTATGATGCGGGGCATAATCCCGGCGTCGAGGCCAATACCGCCAAGATGCTCGCCGCCGATGCAAGCTGGGAAGCGGCAGAGGCCTGCATGCAGACCCATGGCGGTTTTGCCTTTGCCGAGGAATATGACGTCGAGCGCAAGTTCCGCGAGGCGCGGCTTTATCAGGTGGCGCCGATTTCGACCAATTTGATCCTGTGTTATATTGCCGAACAGGTGCTTGGCCTGCCGAAATCCTATGGGCCGGGTCGGGGATAAGACAGGGGGGCGGATATGGGCGAGTATGACGATTGGATCGGGCGCAGCTTCACCCGGTCAGAGCCGATTTCGGATCGTTTGCTTGCGCAGTATCGCGCGACGCTGGCGGGCACGCTTGGCCCCGGCGCGGTGCCGCCGGGATTTCATTGGTGCCTTGGGCCGGATGTGGTCGAGCCGTCGGATCTTGGCCGTGATTGCCACCCCAAGACCGGGATTTTCCTGCCCGCGCTGCCGCTGCCGCGCCGGATGTGGGCGGGCGGAGAGTTGACGTTTCACCGCGCCTTTGCCCCCGGTGAGCATGTGACGCGGATGAGCACGATTGACGATGTCACCTTCAAACAGGGGCGCAGTGGTGCGCTTGGGTTTGTGACGCAACGCCATGACTATAGCGTCGGTGGAGCGCCTTGCCTGAGCGAGCGGCAGGATATCGTTTACCGCGAAGACCCCAGGCCCGGCAGCACCGCGACGCCCGCCCCGTCAGAGGAGTGGCCGGGCGCGCAAAGCTGGTCGATCACGCCGGATTCGACCCTGTTGTTTCGCTATTCGGCGCTGACCTTTAACGGGCATCGCATTCATTATGATCATCCCTATGCCACCAAGGTCGAGGGCTATGCCGGCCTTGTGGTGCATGGCCCGCTTCAGGCGATCTGGATGATGAACCTAGCGAGCGAGGTGTTTGGCCATCTGCCCGCGCGGTTTACCTATCGCGGGCTGTCGCCGCTGATCTGCGACAGTCCTGTGCGGGTTGAGGCGAGGGCGCAAGAAGGCTCTCTCGCCTTGCGTGTGCGGCGCGAGAATGATCATGTCACCACCATGCAAGCCACCGCATTTGCCCCCTGAAACCCCGGTTTTCAAGGGCGTTGCGCCTTGTGACCGAATTTTGAGCGCGCTAGCGTGCACCCGGCAGATGAGCTTTGCCCATTTCGCAGGCAGGTCTTGCGGTTTCTCACCGGGCGGAGCACAAATTTACTGACAATACGCAAAAATAATTTTACCAATTGGTAAAACAAAAAAAGCTGCCCAACAAGGAGAGACCCATGACCCCCCTCAAAACGCGGACCATTGCGCCCCTGTCGCGCCGTCAGTTCATGGCCAGCACCGCCGCTGTGGCGCTTGTTGCCGGGGCCTCGACGCTGGCCACGCCGCTGCGCGCCGCCGAACCGATCAAGACCGCCGGGATTTACACTGTGCCCGTCGAACAGCAGTGGGTGAGCCGCATTCACAAGGCCGCGATGACCGCGCAAGAGCGCGGCGATGTGGACTATGTGTTCTCGGAAAATGTCAGCAATACCGATTATGCCCGCGTGATGCGCGAATATGCCGAGCAGGGCTACAAGCTTATCATCGGCGAGGCCTTTGCCGTCGAACAGGAAGCGCGCGAAGTGGCGGCGGATTATCCTGATATCGCCTTCCTTCTCGGTTCAAGCTTTAAGCCAGACGAGGCCTTGGCGAACTTCGCGGTGTTCGACAATTATATTCAGGATGCCTCGTATCTGTCGGGGATCATCGCCGGGTCGATGACCAAGAGCGGCAATATCGGCATGGTCGGCGGTTTTCCGATCCCCGAGGTGAACCGTTTGATGCACGCCTTCATGGCCGGCGCGCGCGAGATGAACCCGGATATCAAGTTTCAGGTCAGCTTTATCGGGTCCTGGTTCGATCCACCCAAGGCCAAGGAAACCGCCTTTGCGATGATCGAGAATGGCGCCGATGTTCTTTATGCCGAACGCTTTGGCGTGTCGGATGCGGCGGCGGAAAAGGGCATTCTGGCGATTGGCAACGTGATCGACACGCAGGCCGATTATCCCGGCACGGTTGTTGCCTCGGCGATCTGGCATTTCGAGCCGACGCTTGACAAGGCGATTGCCGAAGTGAACGCCGGCACCTTCAAGGCCGCCGATTACGGGGCTTATTCCTTCATGGTCGAGGGCGGTTCGTCGCTTGCGCCGCTTGGCACCTTCGAGGGCAAAGTGCCCGAGGCCGCCATGACGCTTGTCAACGAGCGCAGCGCGGCGATCAAGGCGGGCAGCTTCACGGTCGAGATCAACGACGAAGAACCGAAGTCGTCCTGAATGACGGGCGCAGAGGCGGCGCAGGTCGTTCTGCGCCTTGATCGCATTACCAAGCGCTTTGGCAAGTTGGTCGCGAATGACGCGGTCAGCTTGTCCTTGCATCGCGGCGAGGTGATCGCGCTTTTGGGCGAAAACGGCGCGGGCAAGACCACCTTGATGAACATCCTGTTTGGTCAGTACACCGCCGATAGTGGCGCGGTCGAGGTGTTCGGTCGTGCCCTGCCGCCGGGTAATCCGCGCGCCGCATTGGATGCGGGCGTTGGCATGGTGCATCAGCATTTCACGCTGGCCGACAACATGACCGTGCTTGAAAACGTCGCGCTTGGCACGGTGCCGCTCTGGCAGCCCCGGCTTGATCGCGGGGCGGTGCGGGCCAGGATCACCAAATTGGCCGATGATTTCCGCCTTGCGGTTGATCCCGATGCCCGCGTCGGCACCCTTACCGTGGGCGAAAGACAGCGGGTCGAGATCCTCAAGGCGCTTTACCGCGAGGCGAAGATCCTTATTCTGGACGAGCCGACGGCGGTGCTTACCCCGCAGGAAACCGACGATCTTTTTGCCACCCTGCGCAAGGCGGTGGCGCTTGGGCTGTCGATTGTTTTCATCAGTCACAAGTTGCACGAGGTGATGGATATTTCGGATCGCGTGGTGATCCTGCGCCATGGGCGGCTTGTGGCCGAGATGGCCACCCGCGATACCGACCGCCACGCGCTTGCCGCCGCCATGGTTGGCGCCGAGGTGAGTGCGCCCAAGGTTGCCCCCGCCACCCCCGGCGCGGCGCTTTTGCGGCTTGGCGATGTCACCACGCCGGATCAGGGAAATGCGCCGGGGCTCAAGTCTGTCTCGCTTGCGCTCTGTGCGGGTCAGATCACCGGGCTTGCCGGCGTGTCGGGCAACGGGCAGGCGGCGCTTGCCGATCTGATCGGCGGGTTATCCGCGCCGCAAAGCGGGCAGCTTGATCTTGACGGCGCCCATGTGGCGCAGTGGTCGCCGCGCATCGCCGTGCAAAGCGGCATCGCGCGCATACCCGAAGACAGGCACAAAACCGGCACGATTGCCGATTTCAACCTGACCGAAAACGCCATTCTCGAAAGCTATCACACCGCGCCGATGAGCAAGCATGGCTGGATGAACTGGACCCGCGCCGAGGCCGCGACGCAAGAGATCATCGCGCGCTATGATGTGCGTTGTCCGGGGCCCGAGACGCGGATCAGGCTGTTGTCGGGTGGCAATATGCAAAAGCTTATCCTTGGCCGGGTGCTTGAGGCCGCGCCGCGCATCATTCTGGCCAATCAGCCGGTGCGCGGGCTTGATATCGGCGCGGTCAATTATGTGCATGCGCAACTTCTGGCGGCGCGGGCGCGCGGCGCGGCGGTGTTGTTGATTTCCGAGGATCTGGACGAGATCATGGCGCTGTCGGATGTGATCCATGTGATTTCCGAGGGGCGGCTTTCGCCCGAATTCGCCCGTGGCACCATGGCCCCCGCCGATTTGGGCGTGTGGATGGCCGGGCATGGGTTTGCCAAGGGGATGGCGCATGCGTCTTGAGCCGATTGCCAACCCGAGCCTTGCGCGCACAACCCTGCCGCCACTGATCGCGATTGTGACGACCGTGGTGGTGGCGTCCTTGCTGGCGATGCTGGCCGGGGCCAATCCGTTTGCGGTTCTGGGGTTGATTCTCAAGGGCGCGTTCGGGTCGAAATTCGCCGCGTTAGAGACGCTGAACCGCGCCACGCCGCTTATCTTTACAGGCCTCTCGGTCGCGGTGGCGTTTCGCGCGCGTCTTTGGAATATCGGGGCCGAGGCACAGTTATATGCCGGGGCGCTGATCACCGTTGTGCTTGGCACCGGCGCACTGCCTTGGGGGGCGGGGGCGCTTTTGCCCGTGCTGGC
>JAVVFB010000020.1:0-22700 GCA_032251095.1 Roseovarius sp.
CACTGGCCATCGGATCGCCCGCCGCCAAAAGCGCCTTGCGGGCCTCGGGCACCGGCGCGCGCCCCGAAAACCGGTCAAGCAGCGCGCGAAACCGCCGGGGCCGCCAGATATGACGGCGCAGGGCCGCCTTGCGTCGATCGGTGGTGTGCAACCCATCCACGGCCGCCATCAGAATGCCGATATCGCCGGTCGCGGCCCGCAGCCCAAGCGGGCGCAGGATGTCATAGAACAGCGCGAAGACCTCGGCATCCGAAGCTTCGGGCGCGGCGCGCTCGAAAATCTCAAAGCCGACTTGGGTATATTCATTGCTGCGTGATGCATCGTCTTCCTGTCGGCGAAACACCGCACCGGAATAGGTATAGCGCGCCGGTTCCGCGCCGTGGTCCATATGCATCTGGACCACCGGAACGGTGAAATCGGGGCGCAACATCTGCTCGCCCCGAAGCGCATCAGAGGTCACATAGGCGCGCGCGCGGATGTCTTCGCCGTAAAGATCAAGCAACACTTCGGCGGGTTGCAAAACCGAGGTTTCCACCGGAAGCGCGCCCGCCTCTTCAAACAGGCGGCGCAGGCGCTCGGCCTCGGCGCGAATGGCGGCACGGTTTGGCATCAGACCTGTCCGCCCAGAATTTCACGCACCTTTTCAACAAGTTGCGACCGAGGCACTTCGTATTGGCTGGGCCGGTCCTTCCATTCTTCCAGCGTGGCGTTTTCCGCCATCTGCGCGCCAAGGATCAAATCCTTGATCTGCACCACGTCCCTGGCCTTTTCATCGCCGCCCTCGATCACCGCCACCGGGCTGTTGCGCTTGTCGGCATATTTCAACTGGTTGCCGAAATTCTTGGGGTTGCCAAGATAGACCTCGGCGCGAATGCCCGCCTGCCGCAACTCGCCGACCATTGCCTGATAATCGGCCATCCGGTCGCGATCCATCACGGTGACAACCACCGGGCCTTCGGCCTGTGTCTCTAACCGCCCCTTGGCGTGCAGCGCGGCCAACAGGCGATCCACGCCGATGCTGACACCCGTCGCGGGCACTTCCTGACCGGTGAAGCGCTTCACAAGATCGTCATAGCGCCCGCCGCCCGCCACGCTGCCAAACTGGCGCGGGCGGCCTTTTTCGTCCAATATTTCAAAGGTCAGTTCCGCCTCGAACACCGGCCCGGTGTAATATCCAAGCCCGCGTACGACCGAAGGGTCGATCACGATGCGGTCGGGGCCATAGCCTTGGGTCGCCAAAAGACCGGCGATCTCTTCAAGCTCGTCCACGCCTGTGGCGCCAACATCCGACCCGCCAATCGCGGCGCGCAGGTTACAAAGTGTCGTGGCGGTATCCGCGCCCTTGGACGTCAGAAACGCCAGAACCGGCGCGGCTTGCTCGTCCGAGAGACCAACCCCGTCGATATAGGCCCCCGAAGCGTCAAGACGGCCCTTGCCAAGCAATTCGCGCACGCCGGCCTCGCCCACCTTGTCGAACTTGTCGATGGTCCGCAAAACCGCGTCGCGTTGTACCGCGTCGCCAAGGCCGGTTGCCTCAAGCACCCCGTTCAAAACCTTCCGGTTATTCACCCGCACCACGTAATCGCCGCGCGGGATGCCGACCTCTTCAAGGCAATCGGCAAGCATCGCGCAGATCTCGGCGTCGGCGGCCATGCTGCTCGTGCCCACCGTATCCGCATCGCATTGATAGAATTGCCGAAACCGCCCCGGCCCCGGCTTTTCATTGCGCCAGACCGGCCCCATCGCATAGCGCCGATAAGGCGTCGGAAGATCGTTGCGGTGTTGCGCGTAAACCCGCGCCAGCGGCGCCGTCAGGTCATAGCGCAGCGCCAGCCATTTCTCGTCCTCGTCCTGCCAGGCAAAGACGCCCTCGTTGGGGCGGTCCACATCGGGCAGGAACTTGCCAAGCGCCTCGACGGTTTCCACCGCGCTGCTTTCCAGCGCATCAAACCCGTAGCGATGATAGACCCCGGCAATCTGGCGCAGCATGGCTGTACGCTGGCTCACTTCTGCGCCGAAATAATCGCGAAAGCCTTTCGGCGTTTCGGCCTTGGGGCGGGGCTGTTTCTTGGGCTTGGCCATGGCTCTGGTCCTTGCGGGTTCTGTCGTGGCGCGGTCTAGCCCAAGGGCCGCGCGGGGGCAAGCCGGGCGTAGAGAGTTGACCGGACGCGCGCGCGCCGATAGAGCGGGGGAATGACCGACCTTGAAGAGAAAATCGCGCATCTGACGCGCGCCGTCGATGACCTATCGGATGTTGTCGCCCGTCAGGACCGCGAGATCGCGACGCTTGCCGCCCGGCTTCAGATCATGATCGAGCGCGAGGCCTCGCGCACCCCCGATAGCGATGGCGGGGTTTATCTCGGCGACGAGCGCCCGCCGCATTACTGATGCGTTAGCCGCCCTTGTGGCTTAGGGCGACCATCTGGCGATCATGCAAAAGCATCTCGGACCATTCGGTATTACCGCCAAAATTCTTGTAGATGGTGATGAACACCGTGTCCTTCTCAAGCCTGGACAACGCCGCGCCACAGGGCGTCTGACGCCCGACACGACAGACCTTTGACTTGATCGCCTCATAGGCCTGATCGGTGTCGCTATAGGGCTGCTCCTTGGCGGGCAGGCCATAGCGCAACTGTTCATGCAGGCCGACCGAGCCGAACATCACAAGCGACGCGGTAAACTGTTGCGCACAGCCGTCGGCAAAACCGGTGATGTAAAAATTATGCGGCCCGGCATTGCGCGGATCACTGTCATAAAGCGCATAGACCGGGCGTTTTTCGGGGTATTGCTGCACCCGCTTGCCCATCGCCGCCGTATCAAGCCCGCAAATCCGCGCCGCCTGCCCATAGGGCAGAACCGTGCCGGGGGCGATTTCGCTTTGTGCGGCAGAGGCGGCCGCGGTGGGGGGATCGGGTCGCAGCAAGCTCAGCAAACCGCCGCGTTTTGGCGCTTCCGGCTTTGGGGGGTCTGCAAGGGCAAGCTCTGTGTTCACCTCCGGCACTGGCTCGGGGGCGGCCGCTTGCTCAGGGGATGGCGCAACCTCTGCTGTGGCGCGCGCCACGTCGCCTTCATCGCCCCGCAACAGCCGCGCCAGAAAACCACCGCCGGTGCCCAGATCCGGTTTCTGGACAAGGCCAACCTGAGGCGGATCATCGGCGATATCTTCGCCGCTCAGCCGCGGGATTTGATCGAGCGGATCACCACAGGCCACCGCCAACAGGCAAAACCCAAGATACAACGCCTGTCGCATAACCCAAATCCCACCCCCGTTAACCTTGCACAGCGGTTTAACCGATTGGCGGCACACGGGTCCAGACCAGAGATCACGGCGCGCGGCGATCCGCCCTCGGCCTCAGATTTCCTCGACCGTGACAACGCCGCTCAGGCTTTTGATCGCGCCCTTGATTTGTGGGGTGACCGGGTATTCCTGACCGCTGTCGACCTCGACCTCTCCGGGTAATCCCTGCCCCATCAGGCAAAAATGGATCGGTCCGCGCCCGCCCGCCTTGACGGTATTTGCGGCGTTTTCCAGAACGCTCGCGACCGAGGCGATCACCCCCGGCTGATCTATGAAAATCCGCAATCCGACAGCACCGGCATCGGCGACCATCCCGTCAATCGGCTGAACACTGCGGCACAAAAGCTTGAGCTGGTCGGATTCAAGCGTCGCCTCGGCGGTGATCACCACCTGCGCGCCGGTTTCAAGAAATTCGCGCGACTTTTCGAGTGCTTCGGAAAACAGCGTCACCTCGTAACCGCCGGTGGTATCCGACAGCTGCGCAAAGGCAAACCGGTTGCCGCGCGCCGATTTGCGTTCCTGCCGCCCGGCCACAACGCCCGCCATCTTGGCAAGAAACGGCCCGCCTTGCGCGCGTGCCATCACCTCGTCGAGGGTTTTGACATCCTTGCGCTTGAGCACCGTCATGTAATCGTCAAGCGGATGCCCCGAGAGGTAAAACCCGACCGCCCTAAACTCTTCGGTCAAGCGCTCTGCGGGAAGCCAATCCTCAAGCGGGCTGATCCTTGGTTCGGGCAGGTCATCGCCCGCCTCACCAAACAAGGACACCTGATTGGAGTTTTTCTGATCATGGATCGCGGCGGAATAATTCACCAGCGCCTCAAGGCTGTCGAACACCCGGCGGCGGTTGCGATCCAGCGCATCAAACGCCCCCGCCCGCGCCAGCATTTCAAGCGGGCGCTTGCCGACCCGCTTGAGATCAACCCGGCGGGCGAAATCGTAAAGCGTGGCAAAGGGTTTGTCCTCGCGCCCCTGCACGATCAGCTTCATCGCCTCAACGCCGACATTCTTGAGCCCGCCCAGCGCATAATGCAGCGCGCCATCGCGCACCACGAATGTCGCCTCGGAGCGGTTGACACAGGGCGGCACCCAATCCAGACTCAGCCCCTTTTTGACCTCTTCAAAATAGACCGCCAGCTTGTCGGTCAGATGCATATCGCAATTCATCACCCCGGCCATGAATTCGACCGGGTGGTTGGCCTTGAGCCAGGCCGTCTGATAGCTGACCACGGCATAGGCGGCGGCGTGGGATTTGTTGAAACCATAGTTGGCAAATTTTTCCAGAAGGTCGAAAACCTCGCTCGCCTTCTTCTTTTCCACCCCGTTTTCAGCGGCGCCCTTTTCGAATTTGGGGCGCTCGGCATCCATCGCCTCTTTGATCTTCTTACCCATGGCGCGGCGCAACAGGTCGGCGCCGCCAAGGCTATAGCCGGCCATGACCTGGGCAATCTGCATCACCTGTTCCTGGTAAACAATGATGCCTTGGGTTTCCTCAAGGATGCTGTCGATCAGGGGGTGGATCGATTCAATCTCGCGCTGCCCGTTCTTGACCTCGCAATAGGTCGGGATATTCTCCATCGGGCCGGGACGATAGAGCGCCACAAGCGCCACGATGTCCTCGATGCAGGTGGGGCGCATCCGCTTGAGGGCATCCATCATCCCCGAGCTTTCAACCTGAAACACCGCCACGGTCTTGGCGCGCGCATAAAGATCATAGGTCTTTTCGTCATCAAGCGGGATTTGCCCGATATCGTTTTCTGCGCCCTCGATCGGTTCGTAAAGCGTGCTGCCATCCGCCGCCACATGAAGATCACGCCCGCCGGCATGGATCTGTTCAATCGCGTTCTGAATGACCGTGAGGGTTTTCAACCCGAGAAAGTCGAACTTGACGAGACCGGCCTGTTCCACCCATTTCATGTTGAACTGGGTCGCGGGCATATCGGATCGCGGATCGCGGTAAAGCGGCACCAGCGCATCCAACGGCCGATCGCCAATCACCACACCCGCCGCATGGGTCGAGGCATTGCGCAACAACCCCTCGACCTGCATGCCGTATTTCAACAGGCGGTCAACCACCTCTTCGTTCCTGGCCTCATCGCGAAGCCGCTCTTCCTGGGCCAGCGCCTGTTCGATGCTGACGGGTTTGACGCCCTCAACCGGGATCATCTTGGACAGACGATCCACCTGGCCATAGGGCATCTGCAACACCCGCCCGATATCGCGCACCGCCGCTTTGGACAAAAGCGCGCCAAAGGTGATGATCTGCCCGACCTTGTCGCGCCCGTATTTCGCCTGCACGTATTGGATCACCTCCTCGCGGCGATCCATGCAGAAATCGATGTCAAAGTCGGGCATCGACACCCGCTCTGGGTTCAGGAACCGCTCGAACAGAAGGCTATAGCGCAGCGGATCAAGGTCGGTGATCGTCAACGCATAGGCCACAAGGCTACCGGCGCCCGACCCACGCCCCGGCCCCACCGGAATGTCGTTATCCTTGGCCCATTTGATGAAATCGGCAACGATCAGGAAATACCCCGGAAAGCCCATGCCCTCGATAATGCCCAACTCGAATTCAAGCCGCGCTTTATAATCCTCGACCGAGGCGGCATGCGGGATCACCGCAAGGCGCGCCTCAAGCCCGGCAATCGCCTGACGACGCAGTTCCGCAACCTCGTTATCGGCGAATTTCGGCAGGATCGGATCGCGCCGATAAGTGCCAAAGGCACAGCGTTTGGCAATCTCGATTGTGTTTTCCAAGGCCTCGGGCAGATCGGCAAACAGCGTCACCATTTCCTGCGGCGTCTTGAAATAATGCTGCGGCGTCAGGCGACGGCGCGGCTGGCTCTGATCCACATAGGCGCCGTCGGCAATGCACAGCATCGCATCATGCGCCTCATACATCGCGGATTTGGGGAAATAGACGTCGTTGGTCGCCACCAGCGGGATATCCATCGCGTAGGCCATTTCAATCAGCCCGCGTTCCGAGAGCCTCTCGGCCTCGGGGGCGCCGCCCTCACCGGGATGGCGCTGTAATTCGACATAAAGCCGGTCGCCATAAATCTCCTTGAACTGACGCATCAGGGCCTCGGCCGCCGGACGCTGCGCGCCGCGCAAAAGCCGCCCCACCGGCCCATCCGGCCCGCCGGTCAGGCAAATCACCCCCTCGCCATGTTCGCCCAGATCCGTGATCGTCACATGCGGTAATTCCCCGTCACCGCGCAGGTAAAGGCAGGAATTGAGCTTCATCAGGTTTTCATAACCGCGCTCGTTCTGCGCCAGCAAAACCACCGGTGCCGGCGGCTTGGCCCGCTCGCCCGGCGCCGCCGTGATATAGGCCAGATCGACCTGACAACCCATGATCGGCTGAATGCCCACCCCGCTGGCGGTCACCGAAAACTCCAGCGCCGCAAACATGTTGTTGGTGTCGGTCACCGCCACGGCGGGCATGCCCGCATCTGCGCAAAGACCGGCAAGCTTCTTGAGCCGCACAGCGCCTTCCAACAAGGAATACTCGGTGTGAACGCGAAGATGAATGAATCGGGGATCAGATGTCATAACCGCGACACTAGCCTTGGCGCGCGGTAAACAAAAGACTTGCCAAAGCCCATTTTCGCCGCTTTCATAAACCTACATCAATCAAGCTCGCCACCTTCTACGCCGCATCGAAGGTCAGGCACGTTCAGGGCAGCCATGGGTAACGCGGCAGGTTTTCACAATGAACATCACGTTTCTTCTCAACGGAGAGACTGTGGCCCTGCAAGATGCAGCGCCCACACAAACCCTGCTTGACTGGCTGCGCGAAACACGCGGGCTGACCGGCACCAAGGAAGGCTGTAACGAGGGCGATTGCGGCGCCTGCACGGTTCTGGTGACCGACAAGATCGGCACCCGCGCGCTCAACGCCTGCATCCTCTTCCTGCCGCAACTGCACGGCCGCGCCCTGCGCACCGTTGAGGGGATAAGCGGCCCAGACGGCGCCCTGCACCCGGTCCAGAGCGCGATGATCGAGCATCACGGCTCGCAATGCGGCTTTTGCACACCCGGCTTCATCGCCTCGATGGCCGCCGCGCACCTTAACGGCGAGACCGATCATGACCGCACGCTCGCGGGCAACCTCTGCCGCTGCACCGGCTATGCGCCGATCATCCGCGCCGCCAAGGCCGCGCAATCCGCCCCGGTGCCCGACTGGATGACACAGGATCGCGCCACCCTGAACGATCCCGATTTCTTCTGGCCTGAAATATCCTCGGGGGGGGCCAAAGGCCGGGGGGCAGACAGCCCCCCTGCGCCCGTCCGCCCCAAAACCAGCGATGGATTGGCGCGCCATTACGCCCAAAACCCCGATGCCACCCTGATAGCGGGCGCCACCGATATCGGGCTTTGGGTCACCAAGGGCCTGCGCGATATCGCCAAACCGGTCTTTCTTGCCGATTGCACCGACCTGCAACAGATCGAAGTCGGCGAGGATCACATCCGCATCGGTGCCGGGGTAAACATGACCCGCATGCTTGGCCTGATGGCCGAGCACCACCCGTCTTACGCCGCAATGATCCGGCGTTATGGCTCTGAACAGGTGCGCAATGCCGCCACTCTTGGTGGCAACATCGCCAATGGCTCGCCGATCGGGGATAACCCACCGGCCCTGATCGCGCTTGGCGCGACGCTGCACTTGCGCCGCGCCCAAACCCGCCGCGACATCCCGCTTGAGGCGTTCTTTATCGAGTACGGCAAACAAGATCGCGCACCCGGCGAATTTGTCGAGGCGGTGAGCATCCCGCGCGCCCCCGACCGGCTGCGCGCCTACAAACTCAGCAAGCGGTTTGATCAGGATATCTCGGCGGTGTGCGGCTGTTTCAACATCGCGGTGGAAAATGGCAAGGTCGCCCGCGCCCGCATCGCCTTTGGTGGCATGGCCGGCATCCCCAAACGGGCCACTCATGTCGAGACCGCCCTGATCGGGCAGGATTGGAACGAGGCCAGCATCACGGCCACCGGCCCCGCCTGGGCGCAGGATTTTCAACCGCTTAGCGATATGCGCGCCTCGGGCGAGTATCGCCTAAGCACGGCGCGCAACATGTTGATGCGCTATTACCTTGAGGACAGCGGCGCAGATGTTGACCTTCACGAGGTGACGCCATGACCGTTTCCACCCCCCTTCCCCATGACGCCGCCGCCCTGCATGTGACGGGCCGAGCGCGCTACGTCGATGACATCCCGACGCCTGCGGGCACGCTGCACCTGGCCTTTGGTCTTGCGCAAATCGCACGCGGGCGCATCACCGCGATGGATCTTGCCCCGGTGCGCGCCGCGCCCGGCGTGGTCGCGGTGCTTGGCGCCGATGATCTGGCGCGCGACGCCGACACCTCACCCTCGGCCCATGACGAGCCTCTGCTAAGTGACGGCAACGTTCATTTTCACGGCCAGCCGATATTCCTCGTGATCGCCACCTCGCACCTTCTGGCCCGCCGCGCCGCGCGGCTGGCCAGGATTGACTATGCCGAAGACCCCCCGATCCTGAGCATCGAAGAGGCGCTTGCCGCCGATGCCCGCTTTGAAGAGGGGCCGCGCGTTTATGCCAAGGGCGACGCCGCCGCCGCCATCGCCGGGGCGACGCACCGGGTTGAGGGGCAGATCGAGATCGGCGGTCAGGAGCATTTCTATCTTGAAGGTCAGGCCGCGCTTGCCCTGCCGCAAGAGGGCGGCGATATGGTCGTGCATGCCTCGACCCAGCACCCGAGCGAGGTTCAGCACAAGGTCGCCCATGCCCTTGGCCGCCCGATGAATGCGGTGCGGGTGGAAACCCGTCGTATGGGCGGGGCCTTTGGCGGCAAGGAAAGCCAGGCCAACGCCCCTGCCATCGCCTGTGCGGTGGCGGCGGATATCTTGGGGCGGCCCTGCAAGATGCGCTATGATCGTGATGACGACATGGCGATCACCGGCAAACGCCATGATTTCCGCATCACCTATCGCGCCGGGTTTGACGGCGATGGGCGGATCAGCGGCGTCGAGTTCGTGCAATACGCCCGCTGCGGCTGGAGTCAGGATCTGTCGCTTCCGGTGGCGGACCGCGCCATGCTGCATGCCGATAACGCCTATCACCTGCCGCAGGCGCGGATTGAATCACACCGCTTGCGCACCAACACCGCGAGCGCGACGGCCTTTCGCGGCTTTGGCGGGCCTCAAGGGATGTTGGGCATCGAGCGGGTACTGGATCACATCGCCCATCACCTTGGCGCCGATCCGCTGCTTATCCGGCAACGCAATTTCTATGCGGCAATGGATAGAGGGGGGCTGTCTGCCCCCCGGCCTTTGCCCCCCCCCGAGGATATTTCAGGCCAGAAGAAACCCCAGACGACGCCCTATGGTCAGGAGGTCGAGGATTTCATCCTGCACGAGATGACCGAGGCACTTGTGGCCTCAAGCGATTATCACGCGCGGCGCGCGGAGGTGGCGAGATGGAACGCCGCGCACCCGGTTCTTAAAAAGGGGATCGCGCTGACGCCGGTGAAGTTCGGGATTTCCTTTACGCTGACCCATCTCAATCAGGCAGGCGCGCTTGTGCATGTCTATCAGGATGGCTCGGTTCATCTTAATCATGGCGGCACAGAAATGGGGCAAGGCCTGTTTCAGAAGGTGGCACAGGTGGCCGCCGCGCGCTTTGGTCTTGAGACTGGGGCGATAAGGATCACAGCGACGGATACCGCCAAGGTGCCCAATACCTCGGCCACTGCCGCGAGTTCGGGCAGTGATCTCAACGGGATGGCGGTCAAGGCGGCTTGTGACGCCATACGATCACGTATGGTGACCTTTCTGGCTGCGTACTTTGAGGGTACGCCGGGGGACGTGATTTTTGAGGACGGTCAGGTGCGTATTGGCGCGCATGTTCTGAGTTTTGCGCAGGCTGCCAAGCTTGCCTATGAGCATCGCATCAGCCTGAGCAGCACCGGGTTTTACAAGACGCCCAAGCTGGCCTGGGACCGGATCAAGGGTGCGGGGCGGCCGTTCTTTTATTTCGCCTATGGCGTGGCGGTGACCGAGGTGGTGATCGACCGTCTGACCGGCGAGAACCGCATTTTGCGCGCCGATATCCTGCATGATGCGGGCGCGAGCCTTAACCCGGCGCTTGATATCGGGCAGGTTGAGGGCGGCTATGTGCAGGGCGCGGGGTGGCTGACCACAGAAGAGTTGGTCTGGGACAAGGGCGGACGGTTGCGCACCCATGCGCCCTCGACCTACAAGATCCCGGCCGCAAGCGACCGGCCCGACATTTTCAACGTCTCGCTGTGGGACGCGCAAAACCGCGAGGAGACGATTTATCGCTCGAAGGCGGTCGGCGAGCCGCCCTTCATGCTTGGAATTTCGGCGTTTCTGGCGCTGAGCGCTGCGATTGCGGCCTGTGGCGAGGGCTATCCGGCGCTTGATGCGCCCGCGACCGCGCAACAGGTATTTGCCGCACTTCAGAGGCAAGAGAATGGCGTTTGATCTGGCCAGCCTGCGCGCCGCAGTGGCGCGGCACGGGCGCGCGGTTCGCGTGGTGATTGCCGCCACCCATGGCTCGACCCCGCGCGAGGTGGGCGCGGCGATGCTTGTCTGGGAGGGCGGGCAATCGGGCACCATCGGCGGCGGCGCGCTTGAATTTGAACTGGCCCGGCTGGCGCGCGAACAAACCGCGCCGCGCCGGTTCAGCCGCCATGCGCTTGGGCCGGAAATGGGCCAGTGCTGCGGCGGCGCGGTCGAGGTTCTGAGCGAGGTTTACACCGCTGCCGAGTTGGACGCGATGGCGGATCGACCGGTCATTGCGCGCGCGGCGTCAACCACGGGCGAGATGCCATTGGCCGTCAGCCGCCTGATCGCGCTGGAGCGTGCGCAGGGGATTTTGCCCGCCCCGCGGATGATTGAAGGATGGATGGTGGAGCCGGTTGCGCGACCCACCCGAGCGCTCTGGATCTGGGGCGCGGGCCATGTCGGGCGCGCGCTTGTGGAGGTGCTTGCGCCACTGCCTGAGTTGCAGATCGCTTGGGTCGATACCGCCATTGACCGCTTTCCCGAACATATCCCGGAGGGGGTTTCGGTGCTGCCTGCGCAAGACCCGGCGCGACTGGTGGGGCATGCACCAAAGGGGGCCGAGCACCTTGTCCTGACCTATTCGCATGCGCTTGACCTTGAGCTTTGCCACGCCCTTTTGACCCATGGGTTTGCCAGCGCGGGGCTGATCGGATCGGCCACGAAATGGACGCGCTTTGCCAAGCGGCTTGCGGGGCTGGGCCATGTGCCGGATCAGATCGGGCGCATCACCTGCCCGATTGGCAACCCCGCGCTTGGCAAGCATCCGCAGATGATTGCGATCGGCGTGGCAGCAGAGATTTTGAACCCCGCATTGAATGCAGGCATAAAAACCAGAAGCAGCTTCGCATGAAACTTGAAAGCCCCGAGAGGCTTGCCAAGCATGGGGGGATTTCCCTACAGGTAATCAAAGTCTTAACCGGGGCGGAGCGTAAGGGGACACAAGCGCCCAGTCCGCCAAGAGCGGACCGGCGGATGCACGCTGGACTTGTCAGGGCGCAGTTCGCGTTCCTAAGCTTTGGGCAGAGGGGCCAAACATGGTGAGAATGCGCCGCAAAAAACATTCAAGGGAGCGAGCCGCGTGACGGGGGAACTTCTGCGTGTCGAAGGTCTGACCAAGGCCTATCCCGGGGTTGTCGCCAATGACGACGTATCTTTCGCGATCCGCGAAGGCGAGGTGCATGCGCTTTTGGGCGAGAATGGTGCCGGGAAATCGACGCTGGTCAAGATGATCTATGGGCTTGTGACGCCCGATAGTGGCAGCATGACTTTGCACGCCGCGCCCTATGCCCCGACCGAGCCGCGCGCCGCGCGCGCCGCCGGTGTGGCGATGGTGTTTCAGCATTTTTCACTATTCGACGCGATGAGCGTGGCCGAAAACGTCGCGCTTGGCATGGAGCAGCCGCCCGCGCTGCGCGACCTCGCCACCCGTATCCGGGATGTCTCGGAGACCTACGGCCTGCCGCTTGATCCGTTTCGCACTGTCGGCGATCTCTCGGCCGGAGAGCGGCAGAGGGTGGAGATCATCCGCTGTCTCTTGCAGGACCCCAAGCTTTTGATCATGGACGAGCCGACCAGCGTTCTGACCCCGCAAGAGGTGGACATCCTGTTCAAGACCCTGCGCAAATTGACCGCCGAAGGGGTGGCGATCCTTTATATTTCGCACAAGCTTGAGGAAATTCGCACGCTGTGCGATCACGCCACGATCCTGCGCCTTGGCAAGACGGTGGGCACCTGTATCCCGCGCGAGACATCGGCGCGCGCCATGGCGGAAATGATGGTGGGATCGGCCTTTGCCGCGCCTGCGCGGGTTGACCGCGATCTTGGGCCGGTGGCGATTGAAGTGGGCAATCTTTCGATGGCCTCGCCCGGCCAATTTGGCACCGCGTTGAAAAACATCAGCTTTGCGGTGCGGGAAGGTGAAGTGCTTGGCATTGGCGGGGTGGCCGGGAACGGGCAGGACGAATTGCTTGCCGCCCTGTCAGGCGAAGCGCGTGCCGGAGCCGAGGCGATCCGCCTGAAGGGGAACGAGATCGGACGGCTAGGGCCATCCGAGCGGCGCGCGCGCGGGCTTTTGACCGCGCCGGAAGAGCGGCTTGGCCATGCCGCCGCACCGGATATGAGCCTGATCGAAAATACGGTTCTGACAGCGGCCGCGCGTGAAAACCTGATGCAAAACGGGTTTTTGAAATGGGGTGCGGCCGAGGCGTTCACCCGCAAGATCATCGCCGCCTTTGACGTGCGCACCCCCGGCCCCGGCACCGCAGCGCGGGCCTTGTCGGGGGGAAATTTGCAGAAATTCGTGATTGGCCGCGAGGTCTTGCAACGCCCCGAGGTTCTGGTGGTCAATCAACCGACATGGGGGGTTGATGCCGCCGCCGCCGCCGCGATCCGTCAGGCACTGCTTGATCTGGCGGCGAATGGCGCGGCGGTGATCTGTATCAGTCAGGACCTGGATGAATTGATGGAAATCTCGGATCGGTTTTGTGCACTCAACGAGGGGCGCCTGTCGGAGATCAGACCCGTAGAGGGGCTGAGCGTGGAAGAGATTGGCCTGATGATGGGTGGGGCGCATGGCATGGAGGTGGCGCATGTCTGAGCCGTCGGATTTGAGTATTTTTGCCAAGAAGAAGGGCGGGCGCCATGCTGAGACTTGAAAAGCGCCCACAGCCCTCGCAGGTCTGGACCTATCTTACGCCGCTTTTGGCGGTGGTGATCACGATGGTCATGGGGGCGGCGCTTTTTGCCGCGCTTGGCAAGGACCCGGTTGCGGCGATCACCACGATTTTCTGGGAGCCGCTGTTTGGCGAGTTCGCGTTTTATTATCGCCCTCAACTTTTGATCAAGGGCGCGCCGCTGGTGCTGATCGCCATTGGCCTTAGCCTTGGGTTTCGCGCGGGCATCTGGAATATCGGGGCCGAGGGGCAATATATCATCGGCGCGCTGACCGGGGCCGGTGTTGGCCTTGCGTTTTACCCCGCCGAAAGCTGGGTGATCTTTCCGCTGATGGTGTTGGCGGGCGCGCTTGGAGGCTGGATCTGGGCGATGATCCCGGCGATTTTGAAGCTGCGCTTTGGCACCAATGAAATTCTGGTTTCGCTGATGCTGGTCTATGTGGCCGAAAAGCTTTTGGCGGGGATGGCCCTGGGATTGATGAAAAACCCAGAGGGCATGGGCTTTCCCGGTTCGCGCAATCTGCGCCAGTATGAAAGTGCGCATAACGCCGAGCTTGTCACCGGGTCGGGCATGCATTGGGGCGTGGTGGCAGCGATGATTGCGGTGATCTTTGCCTATATCCTGCTCAACCGGCATATCCTTGGCTATCACATCCGCCTTACGGGCCAAGCCCCGCGCGCGGCGCGCTTTGCCGGGGTGAACCCGGCGCGGCTTGTGCTGTTTTGCCTTGGCACCTCGGGCGCGCTTGCCGGGCTTGCGGGCATGTTCGAGGTGGCAGGCCCCGCCGGGCAGGTGAGCATTGATTTCAACGTCGGCTATGGCTTTACCGCGATCATCGTCGCCTTTCTGGGCCGCTTGCATCCGATTGGCATTCTGCTTGCGGGGCTGTTGATGGCGCTTACCTATATTGGCGGCGAGTTGGCGCAATCCAACCTTGGCCTGCCGGCCGCTGCGATCCAGCTTTTCCAGGGGATGCTGTTGTTCTTTCTGCTGGCGGTGGATGTGCTGACCAATTACCGCATTCGCCTGAGCAGATCAGAGGGGGTGGCGTGATGGATTTCGGATCAATCAACCCGGTGCTGTTGCTGGCCTCGCTGATGGTGGCCGCGACCCCGATCCTGTTGGCGGCGCTTGGCGAATTGGTGGTCGAGCGTGCAGGCGTTCTCAACCTCGGGGTCGAGGGGATGATGATCATCGGCGCGATCTGTGGCTTTGCCGCGGCGGTCAATACCGGATCGCCGGTTCTGGGCTTTGTCGCGGCGGCGGGTGGCGGCGCGCTTTTGTCGCTTTTGTTCGCCCTGCTGACCCAGTTTGCCCTTGCCAATCAGGTCGCCTCGGGGCTGGCGCTGACGCTGTTTGGCCTCGGGCTGAGCGCGCTTTTGGGGCAAGGCTACGTAGGTATCAAGCCGCCGCCCGTGGGCAAGCTTGATATCCCGCTGCTCGGCGATATCCCGTTTCTTGGGCCGGTTCTGTTCTCGCATGACGGGATGGTTTATGTCGGCCTTGGCCTTGTGGTCGCGATCTGGGTAATGCTGAAATATACCCGCGTCGGGCTTGTCCTGCGGGCGGTGGGGGAAAACCACAACGCCGCCCATGCGCTTGGGTACAAGGTGGTGCGTATCCGGGTTCTGGCGATCCTGTTTGGCGGCGCCTGCGCCGGGCTTGGCGGGGCCTACATCAGCCTCATTCGCGTGCCGCAATGGACCGAAGGCATGACCGCCGGGGCCGGCTGGATCGCGCTTGCGCTTGTGGTGTTCGCAAGCTGGAAGGCCGGGCGGGTGTTGCTTGGCGCCTGGATTTTCGGCGGCGTGACGGTGCTTCAACTCAATCTTCAGGCGGCAGGGATTGCAATTCCTGTCGAATACCTGTCGATGTCGCCTTACCTGATCACGATCCTCGTGCTGGTCATCATGTCCGCGGATCGCTCGCGTGCCCCGGCGTCTTTGGGCCGAATTTTCCATGCCTCGCAATGAGGCGCTGCCAGACCATAACAACAGGGAGAAACCACATATGAACCTTACAAAACTTCTCGCAACCGCCGCTGTGGCGCTTGGGCTTGCGACCACCGCCATGGCCCAGGACAAGACCCGCGTCGGCTTTATCTATGTCGGCCCGATTGGCGATGGCGGCTGGACCTATGAGCACAACAAGAGCCGTCTCGCCCTTGAGGCGCATTTTGGCGACAAGGTTGAAACCGTCTATCAGGAAAGCGTGCCCGAGGGCGCCGATGCCGAACGCGCGATCACGCAGATGGCGCTTCAGGGGGCGGACCTAATCTTTACCACCTCGTTTGGTTATATGGAGCCGACGCTTGCCGTGGCCGGCAAGTTCCCGAATGTGAAGTTCGAGCACGCCACCGGGTTCAAGACCGCACCGAACCTCTCGACCTATTCGGCCCGCTTTTACGAAGGCCGCGCCGTTCAGGGCCATATCGCGGGCAAGATGACCAAGTCGAATATCGTCGGCTATATCGCCTCTTTCCCGATCCCCGAAGTGATCCGGGGCATCAACGCGGCCTATATCCATGCCAAGAAGGTCAACCCCGATGTCGAGTTCAAGATCATCTGGGCCTATACCTGGTTTGATCCCGCCAAAGAGGCCGACGCCGCCACCGCGCTTATCGAACAGGGCGCGGATGTGATCCTGCAGCACACCGATTCAACCGCGCCGCAAGCCGCCGCCGAGAAGGTCGGCACTGTCATCACCTTCGGGCAGGCCTCGGATATGGGGGAATATGCCCCAATGCCGCGGGTCAGCTCGATCATCGACAACTGGGCGCCCTATTACATTGCCCGCACGCAGGCGGTGATGGATGGCAGCTGGCAAAGCGTTCAGACATGGGACGGCATTGGCCCCGGCATGGTCGGCATCGGTGAAATCAGCAGCGCCGTGCCCGAGGACGTCAAGGCCGAGGCGCTTGCCCTCAAGGCCGCGCTTGCCGACGGAAGCTATCACCCCTTCACCGGCCCGCTGAAAAAGCAGGACGGCAGTGATTGGCTGGCGGCAGGCGAGACCGCCGATGACGGCACGCTTCTGGGGATGAATTTCTACGTTGAAGGGATCAGCGGGCAAATCCCGAACTGATAAGCACCCAGATGTCAAACCAAAGCCCCGCCCATAACGGCGGGGCTTTTCATTGCCTCAATTCACCCGTTTTTCCAGCACCAGAAAGGTCATCATCCCCAACGGTGGCAGGTCGCGGCGGGTGACCATGTGCAGGCGTGGGTCTTGCAGGACGGTGTTGATCTCGAAATCGGAATGCCAGCCCAGCACCCGCTCCAGCGGGGCGGCGGCGCGGGCAAGGCCGGCCCAGACGCCGCGCGCGTGGCGGAAATGGTTGGTGATCACCACCTGCCCGCCGGGGCGCAGGACGCGGGCGATCTCGGTCATCACCTGTTCGGGCTCGGGCACCACCGACAGCACATGCATCGCCGCCACACTGTCAAAGCTGTTATCGGGGAAATCAAGGTGGCGCGCATCCATCTGGTGCAATGCCGCGACATGGGTGAGTCCAAGCCTTGCAACGCGGCGGCGCGCCTTGCGCAGCATGTCCTCGCTGTAATCGACCCCGGTTACCTGCAAATCACGATCATAGGCCTCGAGCGACAGCCCGGTGCCGACCCCCACCTCAAGCACATGCCCGCCGCGCGCGTTGATATGGCGCACCGCCTCGCGCCGCCCGGCATGGGTGATCCGGCCAAAGGTCGCGTCATAGACTGGCGCCCACCGGGCATAGGAGTTCTTTACCGCTTCAAGTTCCATCACTCACCTCGTTTCACCCCTTATCAGAATCGTTCCTTTGGATACCACGCCAGAGCAGCCCAGATGACAACCGCAACATAGGCCAAACACATCACGATCAGCGCCGTCCACGTAAAGAGCACAAGCGCGGCGGCGACACAGGCAAAGCCAAGCAGAAAGAATTTGACGTTCTCGCGCGAAATCTTGGTTTTCTTGAACGACCAGACCGGCACAGGCGAGATCATCAACAGACCAACCCCGGCCATGTAAAGCCCGATCAGCGGCGCGGGCGGCGTCGGCATGCCGGGAATGGCAAAGGTCACGAACATCGGCAACATCGCCAAAAGCGCGCCCGCAGGCGAGGGCAGCCCCTCGAAATAGGCCCCTGATCCGCCCTTGCCGCCCTCTTCCCTGGAGCTGACGTTGAAGCGCGCCAGCCGCATCACACAGCAGACCGCAAAGAACAGCACCGCGATCCAGCCCGCCTGACGCGAGACGCCCTGAAGCCCCCAGTAATAGACCACCAGCGGCGCCGCGACACCGAAGTTGAGAAAGTCGGCCAGTGAATCAAGCTCGGCGCCCATCGCGCTGCTGCTGCGCAACAACCGCGCCAGCCGCCCGTCAAGCCCGTCAAGCACGCCCGCGATCAGCAAAAGCTGAACCGCGCGCACGAAATCGCCCTGCACGCCAAGGCGAATGGCCGTGATCCCGGCACAGATCGCCGCCACGGTCAGCATGTTCGGCAAAAGCTGCGCGAGGGTGACCTCTTTACGCGGGGGTTGCCCGGAGTTGCCCATCATGCGGCCCCTTTGGGCGGGTTCAGCTCTGCGATCACGGTTTCGCCGGCGATCATGGTCTGACCGACACGCACCTGCGGCTGAACCCCTTCGGGCAGATAGACATCAAGCCGCGAGCCGAACCGGATCAGGCCAAAGCGCTCGCCGCGCTTGAGAGGGGTGCCCTTGTCGACGAAGCACACGATCCGGCGCGCCACGAGGCCGGCGATCTGTACCACCGGCAAAAGCCGCCCGTCGGCCATCTCGATGACCACGCCGTTACGCTCGTTATCCGCGCTTGCCTTGTCCAGCGAGGCGTTGAAAAACTTGCCGGGCCGATAGGCCACCGCATGCACCCGCCCCGCAACCGGC
The DNA here is from genome assembly GCA_032251095.1 of Roseovarius sp. Classification (GTDB taxonomy): domain Bacteria; phylum Pseudomonadota; class Alphaproteobacteria; order Rhodobacterales; family Rhodobacteraceae; genus Roseovarius. The sequence continues at coordinate 18,427 of JAVVFB010000020.1, forward strand.
GCGCGGTTGATATGACAGTTGAACACGCTCATGAACACGCTCACCCGCGTCAGCGGGGTATCGGGCAGGCCAAGCTCGGCAGGCGGCACCGCCGGTTCGATCAGTGACACCATGCCGTCGGCGGGGCTTATGATCAGGCCGGGGCGTTCGGGCGTCACGCGCTCGGGGTCGCGAAAGAAATAATAGCACCAGACCGTAAGCCCGACGCCGATCCAGCCCAACACATTCCAGATCATGAACAGCACCAGCGTGATCGCGGCAAAGATCGCCACGAATTTGCGCCCCTCGGGGTGCATCGGCTTGATAAAGGTCTCATGCATTTTCATGGCGGTGGGTTCCTTGAGCGAATAGCACAGCGTTGCCTTCGCCTAAGCCGCTTGAGCCAGAGTTTCAAGCATCAAGGTAGATCTTCCCTTTGCATATGCACCGTGGCAGTGTTTGGGCCATGACAAACACAATCACCTCCCCCGACGCAACCCCGGCCAACCGCTTTGCCTTTGGCACGATGCAATTTGGCGGTCTCGCCGACGAGGCCGAAAGCCGCGCCATGTTCGAGGCAAGCCTTGCCGCGGGCATCACCCATTTCGACACCGCCCATCTTTATAACGATGGCGCGTCGGAAACCCTGTTGGGCAAGTTCATCCCCGCGCATCGCGAGCGTCTGATCATTGCCACCAAGGCGGGTTATACCGGCGGCGCGGGGCGCGACAACCTGTTGGCGCAGTTCGATATTTCGCGCAAACGGCTTGGGCTTGATCATGTCGATATCCTCTATCTGCACCGCTTTGACGCCGCGACCGACCTCAACGAGACGCTGGAAACCTTTGCGCTTTTGAAATCCCGCGGCCAGATCAGCCATGTCGGCCTGTCGAATTTCGCCGCATGGCAGGTGATGAAGGCCGTTTGCACCGCCGCCAAATTCGATCTGCGGATTTCGATCCTGCAACCGATGTACAACCTCGTGAAACGTCAGGCCGAGGTCGAAATCTTGCCGATGTGCGCCGCCGAAGGCATTGCCGTGGCGCCTTATTCGCCCCTTGCCGGCGGGCTTTTGACTGGCAAATATGCCAATGGCGGCAGCGGGCGATTGACCGAGAATGACCGCTATGCCGCCCGCTATGGGCTTGATTGGATGCACGATGCAGCGCGTGATCTGGCGGCGATGGCCGGTGAAATGGGCCTGCACCCCGCGACGCTGGCCGCTGCATGGGCGGCGCGCCACCCGGCCGCCCCGATGCCGATCCTGTCGGCGCGCTCGGCCGAGCAGCTTGCACCGTCATTGGCCGCGACCGGGTTCAAGATGGACGACGCGCTTTATGCCCGCCTTTGCGCCCTTACCCCGACACCGGCCCCCGCCACCGACCGTCTTGAAGAAGCCGGAGGGTGAGCAAACGCCGCCCCCTGCCCGCAACGGCCTCGGTCGCCCATGCTTTGAGCGGCGCGCGCCTGTGCGCACCTGCGGCCGAGCGCAACGCACCCGCAATCACGCAGGCCTTGCAAGACATCGCGCCGCCCGTCGGTCGCGCGCTTGAGATTGCCAGCGGCACCGGGCAGCATGTGGTCGCCTTTGCGCGTGCCCTGCCCGGCCTGATCTGGCAACCGACCGAGATTGACCCGGCGCGGCGCGCCAGCATTGATGCCTATGCGCGCGACGCCGCCCTCCCAAACCTGCGCGCCGCGCTTGCCCTTGATGCGACCGAAACCGATTGGGGCGCGCGCCATGGCGATCAGGATTTGATCGTGCTGATCAACCTTTTGCACCTGATCAGCGCGCCCGAGGCGCAAACCGTGATCCGCCAAGCCGCCCGCGCGCTTGCGCCAAAAGGGCGTCTGACGCTCTACGGGCCGTTCTTGCGCGCGGGCAAAGCCACATCTGAGGGCGACGCCCGGTTTCACGCGAGCCTCTGCGCACAGGACCCCGAGATCGGCTATAAGGACCTCGCCGAGGTCACGGAATGGCTTACCCGGGCGGGTCTTGATCCGGTCAAAACCCTTGAGATGCCCGCCAATAACATCCTTCTGGTGACCGAGCGGTCTGCCTGATCTGGATCAAGGTCACTGCCGCCTATGCAAGCCTAGAACAGGGCGAACACCCTGGTAAAAGGCAACAGCATGACCTGGTCCGACACACTTGATGACACGCGCAGCGATTTGCGCGCCCTCAACGCCCTGATCCCCGACACCGCACGCGCCTTTGGCGGGCTTGGCAAGACGGTCAAGGAGGGCGGCACGCTTGACTTTAAAACCAAGGAATTCGTCGCCCTCGGCATTGCCGTCGCCACCAAATGCCAGCCCTGCATCGCGCTTCATATCGAGGCGCTGATCAAGGCTGGCGCGACGCGCGAAGAAATCGGCGACGTGATGGGCATGTGCATTCAGATGGGCGGCGGCCCGGCGATGATGTATGCCGCCAAGGCCCTGGCCTGCTACGATGAGTTGTGCACATCCGCGTGAGGCCTGGCGCCCTGCGGTGAAACAAGGGGAATTCCCCTTTGTAAGCCGCGGTTTTCATGTTTGTCTGGTCGCCATTCAGTATCAGTAGAGAGGAAACCACCCATGTCGATCATGAAACTTTTGCAGCAGGCGCAGGGCGGTCGGGGCATTGCCCAACTCGCCGCACATCTTGGCCTGGACGAGGCAAAAGCCAATCAGCTTACCGGGATGCTTGCCCCGGTCATCGGCTCGGCGGCGAAACAGCGCGCCGAAAGCGGCGGCCTTGAAAGCGTGCTCGGAGCGCTGCGCGGTGAAGATCAGGCGCAGATGTTCGAGGATGCAACCGTCGCCGCAAGCCCCACCGGTCAGCAACAGGGCATGGCCTTTCTCGAAAGCCTCATGGGCGGCCAGCAACAAGCGCAGGGCCTTGCCAGCGAGGCCGCGAGCCGCGTCGGTGTCGATCAAGCCACCGTGGCGCAGTTCCTTCCGGCGCTTGCCGCGATGGCACAGGGCGGTTTGCAAAAGCAGATGCCCGACGCCTCGATTGACGGGATGATGCAGGCGTTTTCCGGCGGTGGTCAGGGCGGTGGCCTGATGGGCATGGTCACGGGGCTGTTGGGCGGCGGCAAAGCGGGCGCGCAGAGCGGGCCTGATCTGTCGATGCTGACATCGATGCTGGATGCCGACGGCGATGGCTCGATCCTGGATGACGTCATGGCCAAATTCATTCGCTGACCTCGCAGGCGCCTGTAGGGTGGGTGAAACCCACGCTCTGACCGCCTCGATACGGCGCAGGGCCGTGGGTTTCACCCACCCTACGGGTTTTGTTCGGTTTGAGCTGAAACATGCCAGACAAACGGGCTGCCCCGCGCCGCCCGATTGCGCTAGAGCGTGTCGCATGTTCGGATTGCTCAAAACCGGTTCCCACTTTTGAGCAACATGCGCTAGGCTGGACCTGTCGATTTGTCGCCAACGGAGGTCTCGCATGATCCGCGTGTTTTTGTTTAGCCTGATTTTTCTCTCGCTCGCCCTACCCGGACAGGCGGGCTATCGGTTTGACGACCATGCCCCGGTGGCCTGGACCGGGCGCGCGCCCGACAGCTATGCGGTGCACGGGCTGGACGTTGCCCGCTTTCAGGGCCGGATCGACTGGCGCAAGGCCAAGCAGGCGGGCGTGGAATTTGTTTTCATAAAAGCCACCGAGGGCGGTGATTTCTTTGACCCGATGTTCGACGATCACTGGAGTGGTGCGCGGCGCGCCGACATCCCGCGCGGGGCCTATCATTTCTATTATTTCTGTCGCCCGGCCAAGGAACAGGCGGCGTGGTTCATCCAGAATGTCCCGCGTCGCCGTGGCACCCTGCCGCCGGTGCTGGATATGGAATGGAACCCCCATTCGCCAACCTGCATCAAGCGCCCTGCGGCCAAAGAGGTCCGCCGTCAGGCGCGGATTTTCCTGAGCATGGTCGAAAAGCACTACGGTCTGCGCCCGATCATCTATACAACGCCGGAATTTTACCGCCAGAACCAGATGGGCAAGTTACCGGGTGTCGAATTCTGGCTGCGCTCGACCGCGAAGTCGCTGGAACAGGCCTATCCCGGTCAGCATTGGAAATTCTGGCAATACACCGGCACTGGCCTTGTGCCCGGGGTCACCGGCGGTGTGGATGTCAATGTCTTTAACGGCGGCCGCGATGACTGGCAACAATGGCTGCGCTCGCACCGCCGCTGAGCGCGGTGTTTCAAAGCGGAGCGGCTGCGCCGCGCATTTTGTGACTTTGATGAGGGGTTTCACCCCTCAAACTCCCCGAGGATATTTTTGGCCAGAAGAAAACGCGGCC
>JAVVFB010000210.1:0-5682 GCA_032251095.1 Roseovarius sp.
GGCTCAGCGGACGATTTCGGTTAGGCGCGATACCCTCTTGGGCTGACATCCATGATCTGGCACAGCCTCTCGACAGGAAGTATGTCAGCGTTCTTCGCTATGAAAGCAAACCTCATTTGCTTCGCTCCGCAAAGAACTGGGTGGCTTTTTTTAACACCTCCCTCTCCTCCCGCAGCATGCGGTTCTCTTTCCGCAGCTCGGCCACCTCGCGCTCGAGATCAGACTGGGCGGACGGCTTCTCAGGATTGCGCCGATCCTGCTGTATCCAACGGCTCAGCGTCGAGAAGCCGACGCCAAAATCTGCTGCTACCTGTTTACGCGGCAGTCCGCTGGTCAAAGCCACACGAACTGCTTCTGCGCGGAATTCCGGGGTTGGTTGCTGTGCCATGATGTTTCTCCTTTGTGGCAAAATACCAAGTCAAAGGAGCGGAACAATTCCGTGACAGGTCCAAAACGCGGGAACAGGCTGAAGATCCTTGTGTGGGAAGATGAGGAGGATCAGGAAACAGTCCGGGGGACTGTTTCCCCGACGAATGTAATGGTTCTGATCTACAAGGTCCTGGAGCAAGGCCGCTTCGCCTGGCCGATGACCCTTTGGTCTACATCTGAGACTGTGCAGAATTTTGTGTCCTGGTGCATTTTGTTACGCCATCGGGAAGCGGTCTTCGAGCATGGTCGCGAATTGGCTTTTGACGGCGTGCCATTCCGTCCGGCAGGATCGCCAGCGCCACGAAGACCGCCTTGTTCGACACCGCGCCATCACTGCGGATATGTCCAGGACGACCTTGCCGCTGTCGGTCGTCACCGTCTTCTGGCTGAGGCCATTGCGGCGGTTGGGGAGCTGGTTCTGGCCCTTTGGCACGTCCTCGGTCGCAGCGGGCCTTTGGTCGAGGTGCATGACCATACGCCTGCGTCTGATTCTGTGGGCGCGCTGTTCGGCTTTGTCTGGATTGGTGCGGCGGAGCGTGCCGGCGACCCTCAAGCTCTGCGCGCGGCCATTCTGGATCAGCTTGTGCGTTGCTTTGGGCCTGAGGCAGGCGCGCCGAGCAAGCTTTTGATCAAGGATTGGGCGCAAGAGTCGCTGATTTGCAGCGCGCTTGATCTGGCCGCGCGGCCCGAGCATCCCGGCGTCGGACCTGAAACCTTACGCGCCGGGCATCTGGATGGGCGGTTGTGGCTTGCGGTGTCCGAGAGCGCCGAGCAGAGCCCCGGCCTGATCGAGGGCGCGTTTTCAGCCGGGGAAAGGGCCGCTCAGACGGTGCTTGCCAGCATCTGAGCGCAGGTGCGATTAGAGCGTGTCGCGTTCATTCGAATGAACGCGACACGCTCTAACTTATTGATTTTGCATGTTCGGATTGCTCAAAACCGGATTCCACTTTTGAGCAACATGCTTCAAATGCGCTGTCCGGAGAACCGGCTTTGCCAGTCTTCGCGCGCCTCATCGGTGATCTTGGAAAACAGGACCTCGGGCACGTTAAAGTCATGTCCTGGCGCGAAGGTCTCAAGCGCGGTGCCTGCATCCGTCGGCCAGCTGTCATCGCTGGTGTGCATCGCCCTTAGCATGCTGGCGGCGGCATCGGGAATGAACGGCGCGCTCAGCACCGCGTAAAACCGGATCAGGTTGAGCGCGAGGCGGATTTGCATGGCCGCCTGTTCGGGGGTGTCCTTGAAGGTCGACCAGGGTGCTGCGTTTTGCAGGTATTCATTGCCCTCAACCCAGATCGCGCGCAGGGCGGCGGCGGATTTGCGCACCTCCATGGCGTCCATATGGCCCTCGTATTCGCGCAGGCGTGTGTTGAGCCGCTCGATCAGGGCGGTCTCATCAGGGCCATGGGCACCACCGGCGGGCACCTCTTCGCCAAACTTCGAGCGGCAGAACTTGGTCACCCGGCTGACGAAGTTGCCAAGCACATCGGCGAGGTCCTTATTGACCGAGGCCTGGAAGTTTTCCCAGGTGAATTCGCTGTCCGAGCTTTCGGGCGCATGGCTAAGCAACCACCAGCGCCAATAGTCGGCGGGCAGGATCTCAAGCGCCTGATCCATGAACACGCCGCGCCCCTGCGAGGTCGAGAACTGGCCGCCGTCATAGTTGAGATAGTTGAACGATTTGATGTAATCGACAAGCTTCCAATCCTCGCCCGAACCCATGATTGTGGCCGGAAAGCCAAGCGTGTGGAACGGCACGTTGTCCTTGCCCATGAACTGGGTATAGCGCACGTCATCGGCGCCGCGTTCGGTGCGCCACCAGCGTTCCCATGCGGCGTCATCCAACCCGTTGGCCTCGGCCCATTCGCCGGCACAGGCGATGTATTCGATCGGCGCGTCGAACCAGACGTAGAACACCTTGCCCTCCATCCCCGGCCAATCCTCGGTGCCGCGCTTGACCGGGATCCCCCAATCAAGGTCGCGGGTGATGCCGCGATCCTGAAGCCCGTCGCCATCGTTGAGCCATTTGCGCGCAATCGAGGTGGTCAGGATCGGCCAGTCGGTCTTGGTGTCGATCCAGGCGCTGAGGCGTTCGCGCATCTGGCTCTGGCGCAGGAACAGGTGTTTGGTTTCGCGCACCTCAAGATCGGTCGAGCCGGAAATCGCCGAACGCGGGTCGATCAGGTCGGTCGGGTCAAGCTGTTTGGTGCAATTCTCGCATTGATCGCCGCGCGCCTTGTCATACCCGCAATTCGGGCAGGTGCCCTCGATATAGCGATCCGGCAAAAAGCGTTTGTCAGCGTTGGAATAGACCTGTTTCTCGGTCACTTCCTCGATCAGGCCGGCGTCATAAAGCTTGCCGGCAAGATGCTGGGTCAGGGCGTGGTTCTGTGGGCTCGATGAGCGGCCAAAGTGATCAAAGCTCAGGCCAAAGCCCTTGGCGATCTCGGCCTGAACGGCGTGCATTTCGGCGCAATAGTCTGCCACTGGCTTGCCCGCCTTGGCGGCGGCCAATTCGGCCGGGGTGCCGTGTTCGTCGGTGGCGCAAAGAAACAGAACCTCATTGCCGCGACTGCGCTGAAAGCGGGCAAAAAGATCGGCTGGAAGCTGGCTTCCGACCAGATTGCCAAGGTGTTTGATCCCGTTGATATAGGGAATCGCCGATGTGATCAGATGCCGTGCCATGATACTTGCCCCTTGAAGGTTTGCGCCCCCTTTAGCGCGTCTTTGCAGGCAGTTCTAGCGCCGGTTCGCAGGTTTGTCGCGGCTGCGCCCTGTGAGGCGGCCAATCAGGAACGAGGTGCGCGGCGACCAGACATAGGCGGTGCGGCTTTCGGCGCCGGGGCGCATCCGCATCCGGATAAGGCCAAAGATCACAAGGGCGCCATGCCCGGCGGCGATCATCACGAACATCGCGGGCGGGCCATAGTGTTCGATCAGGGTTGAGGCCATAAGCGGCGCGGCGATGGCCCCAAGGGCGAAAAAGAACATCAGCGCGGCAGAAAGCTCGACCCGCTCATGGGCCTCGGCGAAATCATGGGCATGCGCGGCGCTGACCGAATAGATCGGAAAGGTGGTCATGCCAAAGAAGAACGCGGTCAACAGGATGCCGGTGGTGTCAAGGTCATGGGTGGCGGCAGTCATCACGCTGCTGAGGATGGCGGCAAGCGACAGGCCGATCAGAACCCGGCGGCGATCGTAACGATCCGCCAGCCAGCCGACCGGGTATTGCGCCACGGCCCCGCCCAGAACAAAGACCGCCAGAAAGCCCGCGATCTGATCCACGGCAAGGCCGACCTGTTGGCCGTAAAGCGGGCCGATCATCCGGAACGATGCGCTTGAAAGCGCCGCGACCAACACACCGGCGGCGGCCAGTGGCGAACAGGCAATCAACAGCATCGGGCGCAGGCGCGGCGCATCGGGGGTTTCCGGCTCGCGCAGGCGGCTTAGGGTAACCGGCAGAAGGGCGGCGCAACACAGCATCGCCAGAAGGTTGTAGGATACGTAAGAGGCCGGGGCGAGCACGCTGATCAAAAGCTGTGCCATCAGCGAGGCGCCCATATCCGCAACCCGGTAAATGCCCATGGTGCGCCCGCGCGTCTCATTGGTGACCTTGGCCTGAAGCCAGGCTTCGATCACCGTGTAACAGCCCGCCACGCAAAGCCCCGACGCAACCCGCATCACCGCCCAGGCATAGGGATCAATCACCAGCATATGCGCCAAAAGCCCGATTGCCCCGGCCGAGGTAAAGGCGGCAAAGGCGCGCGAGTGGCCGATGCTTCCCATCAGGCGTGGCGCGAACCAGCAGCCGATGAAGAAGCCGAGGAAATGCGCCGATCCCAGCATGCCGATATGGGCTGTGGTGAAATCAAGCGTCAGGCCCGATAATGCATCCAGCGGGCCAACGCCGCCGGTCGACAGCTGAAGCAGGATGACCGACAAGAAGAGGGCGGCAAAGGAAATGATAATGCGCATTATCCCCGCAGCATGTCAGGCGGGCGCGCATTGGCCTTGATCTTTTTCGACAGTTTTACGTCGTTTTCCGTAGGCGGGGTTACTTTTCGATCTGTGCGATGATGCGCAATCCAATCCGGTCGCCGACATAATTTGAAAATCCGTTGGCGCCAAAGGCCGAGCGGCTTATTGCGCCGGTCAGCAGAACGGTCAGATTGTCGAGATCATCGGGATCGGTGCCGCGTTGACGATAAAGCGCGGCGTTGAGTGTCACTGGTCGGGTAATCCCACGCACCGTCAGATCGCCCACAACGGTCGCCTTGCGCAGGTTGCCGGTGATCCGGGTCGATTTGAACCGGATGGTGGGAAAGCGGGCCGTATCGAGAACCTCGGGGCCTTTCATCGCCCGGGTGGCAAAGAAAAACCCGGCCTTGGCGCCGCTGGCGTCAAGATTGACGTCGATATTGCTGGCCGAGACATTTTTGAGGTCAATCTGCATATTGGCGGATTTGACCGGCATCTGGCCTTTGTTGACGGTCTCGCCAAACCCATAGGTAAAGCCCACCGTCGAATGGGCGATGTTCAGGCGATAGGTTTGCGGCGCGGCCGTTGCGAGGCCGGCGATCAGACACAACAAAAAGACAATGCGATACATCATCAAGGATATACGCCGCCGGGGGCGCAATGGATGTCACGTTTGCGTCACTTGCCATGCGCCCGGCGCCCTGGTGAGCCGCCAACAGGCGGGCGGCGCGGTGCGGGCGCGGCGCCGCTCAAGTCGCCAGGCGGTGTTATCGGCGTCATGGGCGGGGGTCATGAACCATCGGGTTTCCACCCCCGGCGCGCCGCCGTCCTCTGGCGTCAGGATAAGGCCAAGCGGCCGGGTGTTGCCGCGCGCCGCGCCTGCCTCTGCGGCAAGGTGCAACCGGCGCACCGCGGTCAGGCCGGGGGGCTGCGGCAGATCGGCCACCACCAGCGGCACCGCGCCGCTGCGCAGGGCTTCTTCCATACACCACAACAGATCCTCGCGCCGCTGGGGGCGCGCATATAAAAACCGCTCTGGTGCTACCAGCGGGCACATGCCATCGGGGTTTGGCTGATCGCCCTGCCATGTGGGCGCGATCCACAGGACCGGCCCCTCGCTGGCCGCCGCCACCAGTATCGCAAAGGTATGACGCGCCGGCCCGCACCCCTCGTGCAGGCGTGCCAGCGTCAGGCTGAGGTTTCCCAGCACCGTAAGGACCGGGGGCGGGCGATGGGATTGGCGGCTGAGAAAGGCGGGTGTCATAGGCATGATATTAG
>JAVVFB010000211.1:0-5665 GCA_032251095.1 Roseovarius sp.
ATCGGGGCCGGTGGTTTCCCCCAAATGGATTTCATATCCTTCGACGGTTTCGCCACTGGCGAGATAAGTGGCCTGTGTCAGGGCAAGCGGCCCGTGCTGCGCCACATGCACGTCGCCCTTGGGCCAGCTGGCAATTGCGGCCCTAAGATCTGCGGGCGTCATCTTGTCGGCCGCCCCGGTCAGGCTGAGCTTGGCACCGCCGGTGAAAAACTCGGGCGCGTTGCATTCGTCAGTGTGGATATGCGCTAAAGGCGTGCAGAACACCGTTTGCCAGGGTTGGCACAGCGTCGCCAGTGCAAGGGCATTCGCCGCCGTGCCGGTCGCCACAAGGTAAACGCTGGCTTGCGGGGCCTCGAACAGGGTGCGGATATGATCGCGCACCTGCTCCATCAGCGCGTCCTCGCCGTAGGAGGGTTGAAACCCGGTGTTGGCCTCGGCCATGGCCGCCATCACCAAAGGGTGCGCGGGGCCGGTATTGTCAGAGCCAAAAAACATCAGCGCGGTTCCTCGATGATATGGTCTTCCCAGTCGTCCTCGGAAATCTCGAATTCGGGCAGGGTGCGCGATTGCATCGACACGCGCGCGTCATGCACGCTCTGCGGATCGCCCGAGATCAGCGGATGCCAGTCGTAAAGCGGCTTGCCCTGACGCAACAGTTTATAGGCGCAGGTTTCGGGCATCCAGTAGAGGTGAGCGTCAAGATTCTTGGGGCTGAGCGAGATGCATTCCGGCACGAATTGATGGCGGATCGGATATTGCCCGCATTTACAGGTGGTGTCGTCAAACAGCCGACAGGCGACGCGGGTCATGACAACCTCGCCGCTGTCTTCATCCTCAAGCTTGTTCATGCAGCATTTACCACAACCATCGCAAAGCGCTTCCCACTCGGGTTGGGTCATCCGCTCAAGCGGGGTGGTCTTCCAGAACTCGGGGCGCAGGCCGCTGCGCTCTATCGGGTCGCTCATAGGGCGGCCAGAATTTGGCGGGCGCGCGCACAATCGGCATCCATCTGGGCGATGAACGCCTCAAGGCTGTCAAAGGTCGCTTCGGGGCGCAGATATTCGACAAGCCCGACCGACAGATCAGTGCCGTAAAGATCGCCGGAAAAGTCGAAAATGAAGGTTTCCAGATTGGCAACCTCGCCGTTGAACATCGGCCTTACCCCAAGCGAGGCGGCGCCGTGATAGGTGCCCTTGTGCGGGCCGTCCAACACATCGACCAAAACGGCATAAACCCCGAATTTAGGGGGATGCAGCCCGGCAATCGACATGTTCGCGGTCGGATAGCCAAGGTCGCGTCCGCGTTGCTCGCCGCCTATGACGGGGCCTTCGATGCGGTGCCAGTGACCAAGCATATTGGCGGCGCTCTTTGGTTTGCCCTCGCTAAGGGCGCGGCGGATCGCGGTCGATGATACCTGCCCGGCATCGCCTTCCAGAAGCCGGGCGATGGTCACGCCAAAGCCCATTTCGGCGCCGAATGCCTCAAGATCGGCGGCATTGCCCGCACGCCCCTTGCCAAAGCAGAAATCGGCCCCCACCACCACATGACGCAGGCCAAGCCCGTCGCTTATGACGTTGCGGGCAAATCCCTCTGGTGTCAGCGCGCTGAGGGCGGCGTTGAAATTGATTTCGTAAAGCCGCTCGACCCCGAGTTTTTCAAGCCGGTGGGCGCGCGCCTCTGGCCCCATCAAGCGAAATGGCGGCGCGTCGGGCGCGAAATACTCGCGCGGGTGCGGCTCGAAGGTCAGAATGCCAAGCGGGGCGTTGATCGCGGCACCGGCCTTGCGGGCGATGTCGATCACCGAGCGGTGGCCAAGATGCACGCCGTCGAAATTGCCGATGGCGGCGCTGGCGCCACGGTCGGCCTCGGTCACATAGTGGAAATCCCGGATGATACGCATGGCGCTAGGCCTAGCGCCGCCGCACCGCGGGTGCAAGTCAGAACACGCCGTTAATGCGCCGTGGCGTGCCCGCGACGATGCGCGATGGCCATGGCGATATAGATCACCATCAAAAGCGCGAATGTCCCGGCGATAAACAGCAGCAGCGCCGCCAGCATCGGCGACAGGGCGGCGAGCATCGGCAGGGCCCCGGTGAGTGCGCCGGGCAGGGCGCCGGTGGCCAGCGTCACGCCCATGGTCGCGCCAAGCCAGGCCAGCATGACCCCAAACCCGAGCCAGAGCATGGCCCCAAGCGGGCCGCGCCGCACCCTAAGCCCGCGCCGCAGGGCCGCGATCTGGCGCGCAAGGTCGTGTTGCATGGCGATCAAAGCGGGCACCACCAAAAGCACCAGAAGCATGCCAAAACCAAGCCCATAGACCAACGTGATCACTGTGGGTTTCAAAAACTGCGCCTGCGTCGAGCGTTCAAACAGCAGCGGCGTCAGCCCCAGAACCGTGGTGAGCGTGGTCAAAAGCACCGGCCGCAGGCGGTCGGCAACCCCATCGATGATTGCCGGGACAATGCCGCGTTCGCTGGCGTATTCGTCAATCGCCGTCACCAGAACGATGGAATCGTTGATGATGATCCCGGTCATCCCCAACAGGCCGACGACCGTGAACATGCTGAGCGGCACATCCCATTGCGCATGGCCATAGATCGTGCCGACAAGGCCAAAGGGGATGATCGCCATAACCACCAGGGGCCGGGTCCAGCTTGCAAAGACCAGCGACAGCACAAGGTAAATCCCCAGCAAGGTCAGGATCAGGCCAAGCCGGGCGTCGGCCATGAACTCATCCTCTTGCTCGGAAAGGCCAGCAAGGCGCCATTCAACCTGATATTCGCTGGCCACTTTGGGTAGGATCTCGGTTTTCAGAAGCGCGCTTATCTCGCTGGCGCGGGCCGGATCATCCTCGGAGATATCGCCGGTCACACTGATCAGGCGCAGGCCGTTTTCGCGCCGCACGGTGGAAAAGCCGGTGCGCTGTGTTACACTGACGATATCGGCCAGCAGAACATAATCGCCCGCCGGTGTGCGCAATTGCATCCGCTCGATGAAATCCGCCGTCAGCTCGCCCTCGGGCAGCTCGACGCGCACCTCGGCAGAGCGCGAGCCGTCGGGATAGGTCGCCGCCTCGATCCCGCCGACCCGGTGGCGCAGCACGCGCCCCAGATCATCAATCGCAAAGCCAAGCGCCTGCCCCTGCGGGGTCAGCTCAAGGATCAACTCTTCCTTGTCATAGGCAAGGTTGTCCTCGACCGCCGACACCTCGGGATAGCGCGACAGGGCAGTCTTGAGCGCCTCGGCGGCGGATTTGAGGATATCGGCGCTGGCACCATAAAACTGCACATCAAGCGCGTCACCGCCGGGGCCGGAGCGGCCACCGCGAAAGCTCAGGGTTTCGACCAGCGGGTGACGCTCGACCCGGTCCTGAAGGTCGGCGACAAAGGCAAAGCTTGAATAGGGGCGCAGGTCGGCGTCGATCAGCTCGATCGCGATGCCGCCAAGCAAATCGGCCTCCTTGCTGTCGGCCCCGGCAAGGCCGCGCCCCGCCGTGCCGCCGATCTGTGCGATCACGTAATCAAGCGGATTGGTGCCGTGCTCGGCCTCGTATTCGGCGCCAAGCGCCTCGGTGGCGCGTTGCATTTCGCGCATCATGGCAAGGGTGTCGTCGCGGCTCGCGCCGGGGCTCATGGTGAAGTTGCCGCTGATGCTGCCGCGTTCGGGGGCGTTGAAAAACCGCCAGGTGACATCGCCGCGAATGAAGACCGCAACCTGGCTGGCCAGCAAGGCGATGGTGATGGCAAGCACCACGTAACGGCCCCGGATCACCAGCGCGATCAACGGGCGAAAGGCGCGGTCGCGAAACCAGCCAAAGCCGCGATTGACCACCCGGCTTGGCCAGTCATACCAATGCCTCCGCCCCGAATGGGCCAGGGCATGCGCCATGTGGTTGGGCAGGATCAGGAAACACTCGATCAGGCTTGCGATGAGAACGGCAATCACCGTGAAGGGGATGTCATAGATCAGATCGCCAAACCGCCCGCCGATCACCGCCAGCCCAAAGAACGCGATCAGAGTGGTGAGCGTGGCGGAAAACACCGGAAGCGCCATGCGCGCGGCGGCGCGCTCGGCCGCGACCATCGGCGGCTCGCCCAGCTTGCGCAGGCGCGCATCGGCATGTTCGCCCACCACGATGGCGTCATCGACCACGATGCCAAGCGTGATGATCAGCGCGAACAGCGAGATCATGTTGATCGTGAGGCCGGCGGCAAACATAAGCGCCATTGCCGCCAAAAGGGCGACGGGAATGCCCGCCGCCACCCAGAATGCGGTGCGCGCATTCAGAAACAGGAACAACAGCGCCACCACAAGCGCCAGCCCGGTCAGCGCGTTGTCGAGCAACATGCTGATGCGGCCTGAAATGGCCTCGGCGCGGGTGCGTATCAGGGTGATGGTGACACCCTCGGGCAAGGTCTCGGCCATCTGATCGGCGAGGGTTTGAACCTTGGCCTGAATATCAAGTGCGTCGCCGCGCGCCGAGCGGTCGACACGTACCGTAATGGCCGGTTTGTCACCGACGAAATAGGCAACATCGCGGGTCACCCCCTTGACGCGCACGCGCGCCACATCGCCCACGCTCAGCGACGAGCCGTCGGGGTTTGAGCGCAGCACCACATCGGCAAGCTGATCGGGGCTTCGCTTTTCGACACCGGTGCGGATGCGGGTATTGGCGCCGCTCATGTCGCCCGCCGGGTCGGCGGTGATCTCGGCGGCAAGGGCGGCGGCGATCTCGGCCATGGTGATGTCATTGGCGATCAGGCTGGTCGAGGGCACCTCGATGATGGTTTCCGGCGCGGCGACGCCCTCAATCGTGGTGCGGGTGACACCGGCATCAAACAGGCGGATCACGAATTCATCGGCCAGCAGCGCAAGTTGCTGCGTGCCGACCGGGCCGGTGATCACCACATCGGTCACCTGATCACGCCAGACCCCGCGCCGCACGACAGGCTCGTCGGCCTCTTCGGGCAGGGTGGTGATGATGTCAAGCGCCGCCTGCACCTCGTCGGCGGCGCGCCCCATGTCCCAGCCGGGCTCGAATTCGAGGGTCAGGCTGGCGCCGTTTTCGCGGCTGCTGGCGCTTGAGCTTTCGACGCCCTCGACCGCCAGAAGGGCGGGTTCAAGAAGCTGGACAATGGCGTTGTCGACATCCTCGGCGCTGGCGCCGTCCCAGGTGACCGAGACGCTTATGTTGTCGATCACCACATCGGGAAAGAACTGCGCGCGCATGCGCGGCAGGGCCATCAGGCCAAGCGCGATCATCACCACAAGCAAGAGGTTCGCCGCCGTGCGGTGGCGGGTGAAATAGGACAGGATGCCCTGTAATGGCCCGGTGGGCGCGCCCTGCATGGGTTAGCCCCCGATCCGGCGTTCCAGGCGCTCGACCATGGCGGTGGGCACGCGGGGCTTGTCGAGCTGGCCCAATAGACGCTCTTTCACGGCGGCGGGCATGTCGTTGCTTGACTGCACGAAAGACACCAGCCGCGCGCGCCTGTCCGGGGTCAATTCAACCAGATCGGCGGGTTTATCGGCGGCCTCGTCGCCCCCTTGCGTGGCCGCCTCGGGGGAGAGCGCGCGCACCTTGATGCCGGGTCCAAGCACCGGGGTGCGCTGATCGACCACCGAGCGCCCGGCAAGCCCGCTTGCGCGCACAAGGATTTCGTTG
>JAVVFB010000212.1:0-5610 GCA_032251095.1 Roseovarius sp.
AGAATGGCAGCCTGACATGAAACCCTGATCCACCTTAACTGGGCTGCAAAGTGGTCGAATATCCAGGACCACCTCTGGCTTTTTGCGCAAGGAATGGATGACATGGTGGTAGTTGACCACGTGACCGTGGCTTCCGCTGCTCGATGCCCGTCCGCGTGGCAGCGTCAGCAGGGATGTGCCTCCAAGAAATAGCTCCAGCCGATCATCGTAGAGCCGGACCCGCAGGTGATGCCCGATCAGCCGGGACGGCACGGTGTAGAACACCTTGCGCAAGGTGAAGCCGCCCGAGGAGGTGACGCGCAGCGTGACCTCCTCGTAATCAGTCGTCCGCCGGGCCGGCAAAGGCCCGAGACTGGGGCGTTCCACGTCGATGCGTTTTGCATTGCGGGCGTTGATCCGGCCCACGATCTCGTCGATGAAGCGGCGATAGCTCGCCAGATCCTCGAAGTCGCGCGACCCCATCTCCGCGATAGAAAAACAGCAGGCGGACTGGACGAAGCCATTTGATCCTGTAGACTCTCAAGGATGACTGCCATCACCGCGTGCGTCACCCAAGGACAACGCAGTAACGATGCAGCCTATGCAAGATGCTCTGTGCCACCAGTGTGCCACTGAGCAGAACTAACACGAATTCGGGGAGGGATGTGCCAATGCCAAAATGGTTACAAGCTACTGAAATTAAAATAGAATTAAGTGGTGCCCGGGGGCGGAATCGAACCACCGACACGAGGATTTTCAATCCACTGCTCTACCCCTGAGCTACCCGGGCACGGGGAACGCATCAGCGTTCGGGTGATGGCCTTCTAGGCGAGGGACAACGGGGTGTCCAGAGGCTTTGATTAAAAAATCAATGTGGTTTTTGAGGTTCTTGCGAGATCGCCTCGATTGCCTCTTCAATATCCTCTGGATCGGTAGAGGGAACGGCATAATCTCCGGAAAACCATTTACCAAGATCGACATCCGCGCAGCGCCGCGAACAGAACGGGCGATACTTGGGTTCTGTCGGTTTTTTACAGATCGGACAGGCCATCACAGCACCTCGCTGAGCGGCAGGCGGTCACGTTTGCGCTGCAACTCGAAATGGCCCAGAGGGGTCCAGCCGACAAGGGTTGTTTCAACCGAATCCTGACGGAACGCGGCGCGCAGCGCGGTCTCGAACTGGCGGCGGTCCTTCTTGGGCATCGGCGCAAGGTCAAGCGTGATCTGCCCGCCCAGACCGCGCAGGCGCAACTGGCGCGGAAGGTCGCGGGCGGTGGCAAGGTTGGCCTTGAGCCCTGCCGCAAGGCTGGCATCGCCGCCGGTGTTGACGTCCACCGCGACAAGGGCGCGCGTCGGCTCGATGAAGCAGGACGCACCGCCCGTGAAAGGCACCTCTGGCGCGCCAAGCGCCTCGATCTGGTCAAGCACGCCGTGCTCTGCGAAACAGCCCTCGGCGGTGACCACCTCGGCGGCATCGGTCCAGTCGCGCCAGGCCAGAACATGCGGCCCGTCACCCTCGGTCAGCTTTTCGGCGCCCTCGCCGGTGGCATCGGCCAGAACCGCCGCCGCCAGATCAAGCATGGCGCGGATATCTTCGGCGATCTCATCGGCCTCGGCGCCCTCACAGGACGAGCGCAGGATAAGCCCCATGTTGCTGTCGAGCATCTCGCCATGCGCGATTTCCAGAAGCGCGTCGCGAATGTCCTCATCCTTGATCGAACGCGAAATGTTAAGACCGGGGGCCGAAGGCGTGATGATCGCATAGCGGCTTTTGAACAGAACCTTCGACGTCACCGGAAGGGCCTTGCCCGGCTCGGCGTAACCTGTGACCTGCACCAGAATCGGCTGACCGGGGGCAAGCCCCTTGATCTGGCGCAGAAAGGCCGAGCCGTCGGGCGTGCGCAGGAACATACCACCCTGCCCTTTCACCGGCCGGTCGGCAATCGCGCGATAGGTCGCGCCGGGGCGCGGATGCTCCGAATCAATCAACAGGTCGCTCAGGCGGCCATCGACCATCAAGGCGGCGGCCTCAAACCCGTTCACGTGATCAAGAGCAATGGTGCGGCCCTTCATGGCAATTCCTTACAAAGCGGATAACCGGCCGCACGCAGCAGGCCAGCGGTTTCACAAATCGGCAGGCCAACGACGGCGCTGAAAGAGCCTTGAATCCAAGGGATTAGCGCGCCAGCCGGGCCTTGAATGCCATAGCCGCCCGCCTTGCCCTGCCAGTCGTTGCTTGCAAGATAGGCGTTAAGCTCTTCATCGGAAAGCTGCTT
The DNA here is from genome assembly GCA_032251095.1 of Roseovarius sp. Taxonomy (GTDB): domain Bacteria; phylum Pseudomonadota; class Alphaproteobacteria; order Rhodobacterales; family Rhodobacteraceae; genus Roseovarius. Next base: position 2,256 of record JAVVFB010000212.1, read on the forward strand.
GAACTTGACGGTCGTGACAACGTCGCGTTCCCAGATCCGAGCGCCATGCCGCACCGCGACGGCGGTGATCACCCGATGACGACGCCCCGAAAGCATCAACAGAAACTCCGCCGCCTCGCCCGCTGTTTCCGGTTTGCCAAGGATTCGACGGCCAAGCGCGACGGTGGTATCGGCCGAAATCACGATCTCACCCTCATCGGCCCTGACCGCAAATGCCTTTTCGCGCGCCATGCGTATGCAATACGGGCGCGGCAATTCGGCTTTGCGAGGGGTCTCGTCAATGTCAGGCGGGCGGATATCGTCCGCCACAACCCCAATCTGTGCCAACAGATCCCGGCGGCGCGGGCTACCCGATCCGAGGATCAAACGCATGCAATATCAATCGCTTACTTGAAACGATAGTTGATCCGACCCTTGGTCAGATCATAGGGGGTCATTTCCACCTGAACCTTGTCGCCAGCCAGAACGCGGATGCGGTTCTTGCGCATCTTGCCTGCCGTATGAGCGATGATGGTATGGCCGTTTTCCAGCTCGACCAGGAATGTCGCATTCGGCAGGAGTTCCTTTACGACACCGGGAAATTCGAGCAGTTCTTCCTTGGCCATGGTATCTCCATAATTTTCATCCGCCCATTCGCGGACAGCCGCCTAAATGGCGCTATTGCCGGTTTTTTTCAAGGCTATAATCACGATATTCGCTGATATGTGGCCGTCGCGTCGCGCCCCGCCTGTTCGGGCCAGTGTTTGCGGTTCAAAACCACCCCGTCGGCGCGCACATGGGCGACGCGGCCAAGATCAACCTCGGCCAGGGTCCAGCCGGGGCTGTTGAGCGTGCCTTCGCCAATCACGCCAGTCGGCGGAAAGCCGGTATCGGGGGGGCCGAAAATGCCACCCATGCCGGTGTTTTCATCCACCGCCGGCGACCACCCCGCATCACCAACAGTTGACGCCATGACCGTGACGCATTGGGTTTCAAGCGCGCGCGCCATTGCCCCGATCCGCACCCGCCAATAGCCCGCCAGGGCCTCGGTGCAGGACGGCACAAGGATCAGGTCGGCATCACTCAAGGCACGTGCCAGCAAGGGAAATTCGGAATCATAGCAGATCAGGATGCCAATCTTGCCGATGCTGGTCTCGAAAATCTGCAACGGGCCGCCGGGCACCACGCCCCAGACCTCGCGCTCGAACCTTGTCATGATCTGCTTGTCCTGCGCGCCGCGCCCTCCGGTGGGCGAAAACAGCCGCGCGCGGTTGACCGGCCGCACGCCGATTTCGGCATCAAACACCGGCGCCGAAGCCGCCAGAATATGAAGACCGAACCGCGCCGCCAGATCGGCGTGAAGATCATCAGCGTCGCCAATCAACCCCGACACCGCATGCAAGGACCGCTCAAGATCGCCCGCCACCTCTGGCCCGGCCAACATCGCAAGCTCCATCGCGCCATATTCGGGAAACACCGCAAGATCGGCCCCCTGCGCGGCGGCATCGGCCACCCAATCGGTGATCTTGGCGGCGTAATCGGCCCAGGTGGTCAGCGGATCAAGCGGATAGGCGGCTGTGGCGATTTTCATGGGGGCATCCGGGCAATAGACAGGTGTTTCGCCTCGTTCCTTACAGATATCATTGCCCACAGTCGAGCCGCTCGCGCGCCAGTGGCAGCCCAGGTCAGAGGCGCGGCTCATGTCCTGCGCCTTGACCTTCTGCATACACATCACAGGATATGCCCACATGTAACGGAATAGCCCGTTATTGACGCCGCAGGTGCACACAGCCTACCCAACGGCCAGACGATTCGCCCCACAACCCTCGCAACAGGAGCCTCCGTGAGACTTGAAAAAGCCAATATTCGCCCCCATACCCTTCGGGCGCGGATGAAGGATAAGGGCATGCAAAAAGCGATATTCACCGCCGGGCGGATTGGCAATTCAATCGTCGTGACCGAGACCCGCTTTGACTATATCACCGACGACCCGCGCGAAATCCTTTTGAGCAAAGGCTAAGCCATGACCGACGCCACCCTTAACGTGGCCGTTGCACAAAGCAGCGGCGCGCTTGACGGGGCCGAGGCCCGGCTTGCCTGGCTGTCCGAAGCCTTGCAGACGCGGGGCGGCGCGCCGCTTGACCTGATCGTTCTGCCCGAGCTGTTTCAATGCGGCTATAACATCGGTGACCGTCTGGCCGCGCGCGCCGAGGCCCCGAACGGCGCCTTTGCCCGCGCCATCGCCGAGCTTGCACAGACCCACGCCACAGCCGTTCTGTATGGCTATGCAGAACGGCAGGGCGATCAGTTTTTCAACGCCGCACACTGCATTGACCGGACCGGCCAGAGCATCGGCCATCATCGCAAGCTGTTGCTGCCGCCCGGATTCGAGGGAGATCATTTCAGCGTCGGCACCGGCTGTGAGCTGTTCGAGCTTGGCGGTTTCACGGTCGCCACGCTGGTGTGCTATGATGTCGAGTTCCCCGAAAACCTGCGCCATGTGGCGCTTGCCGGGGCCGATATCGTGGCCGTGCCCACCGCCCTTGGCGCAAGCTGGGGCGTTGTGTCGGAAAAGCTCGTGCCGACGCGCGCCTTCGAGAATGGCGTTTACCTCTGTTATGCCAATTATTGCGGCACCGAAAACGGGTTGGAGTATTTCGGCGGAAGTTGCGTGGTCTGTCCCGATGGCAAAGACCTTGCGCGCGCAGCGCAAGACCCGACGCTGATCGAAGCGAGGCTGGCCAAATCAGCCGTGTCGGCGGCGCAGGCGCGCTTGCCCTATCACCGCGATCGGCTGCGTCTGCCTTGGGCCACCTGAGCGCTTGCGGGTTTTCCTTTAGAGCATGTTGCGTTCATTCGCATTCACGCAACACGCTCTAACCTATTGATGTCGCATGTTCGGATCGCTCAAAACCGGTTCCCACTTTTGAGCAACATGCTCTAGCCGACACAGATCGCCTGAAGCCGTAGCCAATCCTGATCACTCAGGATGGCCAGCGGCGGCGGGGCGGCGGCAAACGGGTCGGCCTCGATCAGGGGAAGAACGGTTTCACCAGTGATATCAATTGCATAAGCATAGGGTGTGGCGCGCACAGACCAAGCGCGAAACCCTGCCAAAAGGCTCTCTGGGTCAATCGCGTCTGGCGGATCGGTCAACAACGCCTCGGCATGCCCGCGCAACACCTCATCCGGCAGCACACCGGTCGTCAAAAGCCGCAGGCTGGCCGAAACCCCACCCTGTGCCAAAAGCCGATCCAACGGATCGCGGTTTGCTGCGCGCAAATAGGCCGCCACGATATGCCCTGCAACAATATCGGGTTCCTCGAAATCCTCGACCAGCGCCGCATTGATCAGCACCGCCCCCCCCCGCAGGCGC
>JAVVFB010000213.1:0-5545 GCA_032251095.1 Roseovarius sp.
CGGCCAATACGAGGCGCAGGGCGACAGGGCCGATTACCGAACGCAGGCCGAAAACCCCGATAGCAAAACCGAAAGTTTCATCGCCCTCAAGGCGTTGGTCAGCAATTGGCGGTGGGCGGGGACGCCGTTTTACCTTCGCACCGGCAAGCGGTTGCGCGATCGCGCCAGCGAGATTGCGGTGGTGTTCAAGGATGCGCCGCATTCGATCTTTGGCGCCGATGCCGGGCGCCACCGCAATATCCTGACGATCCGCCTGCAACCCAATGAGGGGATCGAGCTTGGCGTGACCATCAAGGAACCGGGGCCGGGGGGGATGCGGCTGATCGACGTGCCGCTCGACATGACCTTTGCCGAGGCTCTGGGGCCGGAAGATGCCGATTTTCCAGATGCTTACGAGCGCCTTATCATGGATGTGATCCGTGGCAACCAGACCCTGTTCATGCGCGGTGACGAGGTCGAGGCGGCCTGGGCCTGGACCGATCCGATCATTGCCGATTGGGTTGAAAACGGCACTGCGCCCTTGCCTTATATCTCGGGCAGTTCGGGGCCTGACGAGGCGCTGATGCTGATGCATCGCGACGGGCGCCGCTGGCGGGAGATCAAGCCATGAGCCTTGTCGAATATGCCGATTGCGAAATGCTGGCGATTGCCCTTGCCAATGTTTTGGCCGGAGAGTTGAAGGCGGCGCTCAACCATCAGGAACGCGCGCTTTTCGTGGTGCCGGGGGGAAGCACGCCGGGGCCGGTCTTTGACGATCTGTGCGATGCCGATCTTGATTGGGGCCGGGTCGATGTTCTGCTCAGCGACGAGCGATGGCTGCCCGAGGTGCATGTTCGATCCAACACCCGGCTGATCCGCGAGCGGCTTTTGACCGGGCGGGCGGCCAAGGCAAGGTACTTGCCGCTTTATGCAAAGGCCGACACCCCCGAGGCCGTCCTGGCCGAGTTGGAGGCGAATATCGCGCCAAACCTGCCGATTGCGATCTGTCTTTTGGGGATGGGGGCGGATATGCATACCGCCTCGATCTTTGCCGGGGCCGACAACCTGCAAGAGGCCCTGGACCCGCACGCGCCGATCCTTGTGCCGATGCGCGCACCGAACGTTCCCGAGGTGCGGGTGACCCTCTCGGCGCATGTGCTGGATGAATCGCTGTGCAAACATATTGTCATCACCGGCGAACAAAAGCGTGCAGCCTTTGAGCGCGCCCGATATATGCGCCCTGTCGAGGCCCCGATCGCGGCGGTTTTGTCAGGTGCAACAGTGCATTGGGCCCCGTAAGCGGGCACTGTTAGGGGTATTTCGATGTGGCAAGAATTAAAGACTTTGGCCGATGAGGCCGAGACGGTGGACATCATTGAGTTGTTCAAGGCCCAAGGCCGGGCCGAGGCGTTTTCGCTGCGCTTTGACGGGATGCTGTTTGATTACTCCAAAACCCGCCTGACCGAGACCGCCCGCGCCGCTCTGGTCGATCTGGTGGCCGCGCGTGATGTGGCGGGGCGGCGTGACGCGATGTTTCGTGGGGATCCGATCAACGAAACCGAAGGCCGCGCCGTGCTGCATACCGCGCTGCGCAACCTTTCGGGCGGGCCTGTGTTGGTGGATGGCGAAGACGTGATGGTCGCGATCAACGCCACTCGCGCCCGGATGCAGGGCTTTGCCGAAGACATCCGCGCGGGCCGGTTTCTGGGCGCGGGCGGCACGATTACTGATGTCGTCAATATCGGCATTGGCGGCTCGCACCTTGGGCCGGAAATGACGGTGCTGGCGCTTCGGCCCTATCACGACGGGCCGCGCTGTCATTTCGTGTCCAATGTGGATGGCGCGGATATTTCTGACTGTTTGAAGGGGCTTGATCCGGCGCGTACGCTGGTGATCGTGGCCTCGAAAACCTTTACCACGGTTGAGACCATGACCAATGCCGCCACGGCACGGGCCTGGATGGCGGCGGCGGTCAACGACCCCGGAAAGCAATTTGCGGCGGTCTCGTCGGCGGTGGATAAAACCGCCGAATTTGGCATCCCGGCCGCGCAGGTGTTTGGCTTTGGCGACTATGTCGGCGGGCGCTATTCGGTCTGGGGGCCGATCGGGCTTGCACTCATGATCGCGATCGGAACCAAGCGGTTTGAAGCGTTTCTGGGGGGTGGCGAGGCGATGGATCGGCATTTTCAAACCGCCGAACCGCTTGAGAACATGCCGGTGATGCTGGCGCTTGTGGGGGTCTGGCATCATCAGGTGTGCGGCCATGGCACGCGGGCGGTTTTGCCCTATGATCAAAGGCTTGCACGCCTTCCCGCCTATCTGCAACAGCTTGAGATGGAAAGCAACGGCAAGGGCGTCACCATGCAGGGTGCGCCGCTTGACGGGCCTGCGGGCCCTGTTGTCTGGGGCGAGCCGGGCACCAACGGCCAGCACGCGTTTTACCAGCTCATCCATCAGGGAACGGCGGTGATTCCCTGTGAATTCATGGTTGCCGCCAAGGGCCACGAGCCCGATCTTGCGCATCATCATCGGCTTTTGGTGGCCAATTGTCTGGCGCAATCCGTGGCCCTGATGCGCGGGCGCAGCATGGATGAGGCGCGCGCCTTGATGGTTGAAAAAGGCTTTGAAGGCGCCGAGTTGGAGCGTCAGGCCGCCCATCGGGTGTTTGCGGGCAACCGACCCTCGACGACGCTGATCTATGATCAGCTTACGCCGCGCCGCCTTGGCCAGATCATCGCACTTTACGAGCATCGCGTCTTTGTCGAAGGGGTGATCTTGGGGATCAACTCTTTCGATCAATGGGGCGTTGAGCTTGGCAAAATGCTGGCCGTGACGCTGGAGCCGATCCTGAAAGGCAAGCATGATGGCGCGCAAAAAGACGCCTCGACCCGACAGCTGGTCGCCTTCGCGCGCGGCTTCATGACCTGACGGCGATCACGCCCGCGGTGACGCGGGCCTGTATTTCACGCTTCGGTTCAGAAGCTTGGCACGCAATCGCCCGCGACGGGCACAATATCCTTGACCGGATCATTGGGGCCACATTCTTCGCCCGAGATCGGATAACGCCCTTCTTCGGCACATGCGCCAAGCATGCCGGTGGTCATGAGGGCAAGCAACAAGACGGTAAGTCGTTTCATCGTGGGTATTCTCCTGTTTTCCGGGCCAATTTTTGCCCTCTGCGCCCAATCATAGGTGGCAATGCGCAATCCTATTTTGATTGGGATCAAGGTGCGGCGGAATTCTCTCTCAAACTGATCTGGCGCAAAATGCGGCTTGGCGGGCGCGGCTATACTTGGCGTAGGTCAGGGTCTGGCCCGATAGGTCGTGTCGCGGCCTGTCGCCATTTACGAGAGGAGAGACGGATGCGAAATTGGATGATGATCGCTGCGAGCGCTTCGGTTCTGACACTCGCCGGTTGCGAGGGGATGTCCCCCGAAGCACGGACGGTTACCGGTGTGGCAGGGGGCGCTGCGGCGGGGCTTATCACCGCAGAGGCGCTTGGGGCCAGTAACAACTGGCGGCTGATTGCGGCCTTGGCCGGTGCGGCGGCGGGCACCATGGTGGCGCAGAACACCGCGACGAACAATTGTGCCTATGCGCGTGGCGATGGCACCTATTACACGGCACCTTGCCCATAAACGAGAACAGGGCGCCCCGATTGCGGGGGCGCCCTTTCAGGTCTCATGCGTCAGACCGCCTTAACCGCGCAGGATAGAGCGGCCCGCATATTGTGCGGTTTCGCCAAGCATTTCCTCAATCCGGATAAGCTGATTGTATTTCGCCAACCGGTCCGAGCGTGCAAGGCTGCCGGTTTTGATCTGGCCACAGTTGGTGGCCACGGCAAGATCGGCGATGGTGGCGTCCTCGGTTTCGCCCGAGCGATGCGACATCACATTGCTCATGCGCGCACGATGCGCCATGTCAACCGCTTGAAGAGTTTCCGTCAAGCTTCCGATTTGATTGACTTTTACCAGCATGGAGTTGGCGCATCCACGCTCGATCCCCATGGCAAGGCGCTCGGGGTTGGTGACGAAAAGATCGTCGCCCACAAGCTGTACCTTGTCGCCGAGGGTGTCGGTCAGGGATTTCCAGCCGTCCCAGTCATCCTCGGCCATGCCATCCTCGATCGAGATGATCGGATAATCAGCCACAAGCGCCGCCAGATAGGCGACGTTTTCATCCGAGCTCAGGGATTTGCCTTCGCCGGAGAGTTCGTATTTGCCGCCCCGGTAATATTCGGTGGCCGCACAATCGAGCGCAAGATAGATATCCTCGCCCGGTTTATAGCCCGCATTCTCGATGGATTTCAGAATGAAATCAAGCGCATCACGGCTAGAGCTAAGGTTGGGGGCAAAGCCACCCTCATCGCCGATGCCGGTCGAGAGGCCCGCGTTCGACAGCTCTTTCTTGAGGGTGTGGAACACTTCGGCGCCCATGCGCACGGCATCACGGATGTTGTCGGCCGCGACCGGCATGATCATGAATTCCTGAATATCAATCGGGTTGTCAGCATGCTCGCCGCCATTGATGATATTCATCATCGGCACCGGCAAAAGCCGCGCCGAGGTGCCGCCCACATAGCGATAAAGCGGCTGACCCGAGAAATCGGCCGCCGCCTTGGCGCAGGCAAGGCTGACGCCGAGAATGGCATTGGCGCCGAGGCGGCCCTTGTTGGGGGTGCCGTCAAGCTCGATCATCGCCATATCAAGCGCGACCTGCTCGGTGGCATCAAACCCGGCCAGCTCTTCGGCGATCTCGCCATTGACGGCGGCGCAGGCCTCAAGCACGCCCTTGCCCATATAACGGGCCTTGTCGCCATCGCGCCGCTCAACCGCCTCATGGGCGCCGGTCGAGGCACCAGACGGCACCGCGGCGCGCCCCATTGTGCCGTCTTCCAGCGTTACATCCACCTCGACCGTGGGGTTGCCCCGGCTGTCCAGAATTTCGCGGGCGTGAATGTCGATGATGCTGCTCATTGGGGATTCCTTGCATGCATTGAAGTTGGCCGTGGCTTAGCAAGTTTCGCGACGAATGGAAACTGCGACAGGTAGTGCTAACATCTGCGTCGCGCTTAGCCGCGCGGCAGGCTGACGGCGCTTGGCGCGACCGAGCGGCGGGCGACCCGGCGTTCGCGCAAAAACGTGTAGAGGCCAGAGGCAATGATGATCGCGGCGCCTGTGAGGGTCCAGACATCGGGGCGCTCGTCAAACAGCGTGGTGCCGATGATCAACGCAAAGACAAGCCGCGAATAGCGGAACGGCGTGATCACCGCCACATCGCCAAGCCGCATCGCCGCGACAATCGCGTAATAGGCGGCAACCCCGGTGATCATCGCAAAGCCGAAATCGCGCCAATCGACCGCCGTGGGCATGGTCGGCCTGCCCGACATCGCCAGCAATATAAGGCCGGCCGGCACAAGGGTGGCAAAGGCATAGGTCGACAATTGCATTGATGAAATGCTGCGCGGCACGGCGCGGGTGGCAAGGTCACGGATGGCAAGGCCGATCACGCCCTGCACGGCAAAAAGCGACGCCGGTTCAAAGCCTTGCAGGCCGGGGCGGATCAC
>JAVVFB010000214.1:0-5542 GCA_032251095.1 Roseovarius sp.
CCTAACCAATCGACCGATTTTTTGCGACCACCTCTCACCATCTTCCTGTTTCTTGATCATCGCAATGATCTGTTCGTCCATGAAACGTGCCTTCATTTGTCCGTCCTTTCGTTGGGCGGACTCTACACAAATTTGGAGGCGTTTTAGGGACGCAGGTCAATATCTACGCAGTGGGGCGGATATCCGTGACATTCACATCAAATTTTTCCGACTGCCGACGATAGACCGAGCACGGCCAATGCGTTAACACTTAACCGGCAGAGCTTACTCACATTGGCGGTTCAATCCTCATGAAGAAATCTGAAGGCCTTGATATCGCGAGACAGTCCCTCTTGATGAAACCCTTGCCGAGTGCGGTTGCTGAGGCCCTCCTATCGGATGCAACGCCGCGCGACTTTGCGCGCGGCGAAACCATTTTCCTCCAGGACGAGAAGGCGACCGTGGTCCATGTCGTGCTCGACGGCTGGGTCAAGCTTTACCGGATTGCGCCCAACGGCAACGAAACAGTGGTCAACGTCTTCACTAGGGGCCACAGCTTTGGCGAGGCCGTGGCGTTTCGGCTAAAGCCCTATCCGGTCTCGGCAGAGGCCGTAACCGATTGCACCCTTTTGCAAATCTCCGCGCGGCGTTTCATATCGATGCTCGAGCGCGAGCCGGAGATGGCGATTGCGGTGGTCGCCTCGACCTTTCAACACCTGCATGATCTTGTCGGGCAGGTCGAGCAGATCAAGTCGCAGACCGGCGCGCAACGGGTGGCGGATTTCCTGATCCGGCTTTGCACCTGTACATCAGGAAGTTGCGTGGTGACCTTGCCCTATGACAAGCTGCTTATCGCGGGGCGGCTTGGCATGAAACCCGAAAGCCTGTCGCGCGCCTTCGCCAAGCTCAAGCCTGTGGGCGTGCATGTCTCTCGCCACCACGCAACCATCGACGATATCGACGCCCTGCATGACTATGCCGAGAAAGACCCGGCAGATGCCTGGAGCAAGGTGCTGTGAATAAACTGGAAACCGTCCTTGCCACGATTGACGACGCGAATTCTCATGACCCTGACAGGTCAGAGGGACAGCCCGCCGCACAGCTTTATGGCCAGCGGATGAGCGCCGAATTGGCGCGGCTGTTCCCCAATGCGTCAGAGCCGCTGCAAATCGCGGCCCGGGGGCAGCATATCGAACGTTGGGTGCTGAAAAGACAGGAGTTTCCCGAAGGCCGCGCCGGGTATCTGACATGGCGCAGCGCGTTGGCGAAACACCATGCCGCGCGCGTGGGCGAGATCATGGCAGCCGCCGGATACGACCCGCAAGACATCGAGAAAGCGGGCAAGATGATCCGCAAGGACGGGATCAAGCGCGATGCGGAGGTGCAGGCGCTTGAGGATGTGATCTGTTTCACCTTCCTGAAATGGTATTTCGCCCCGTTTGCACCCAAGCAGGACCCCGAAAAACTTGATCGCATCGTGGCCAAGACCGCGCGCAAGATGTCGGATGCGGGGCGCGCGCGGGTGCTGCAAGAGTTCGATCTGCCCGAAGGCCTTGCCGCGCATTTTCGCGCCTGAGCAGGCGTCACACCGCCAGCGGCAAGAGATAGAGCCCGAGCAACAACAAACAGAACAGCGCCAGACACAGCCCGAACCCCCGCCGCCAGAACGGCGCGGCGACCAGCCCCAGGTACCGCGCCAGGATCACCCGCGCCTTGAGCCATCCCAGCGTCAGGATCAACGCCCCGGCCAGCGCGGTCAAGTCCGGTGGCCAGTGCCAGAGCGAAATCAAGGTCGACCCGAGGCTGAGAGCCATGAGCGCGACCCATGCGCGCAAAAGGGGATCGCGGGGCATGACCTTCACCGCAGCAGGTAGAGGACCGGAAAGAGCAGCACCCAGACCAGATCAACCATATGCCAGAAGGCCGCCCCGGCCTCGATATTGCGCGGCTCGTCTTTCCAGGCGACCAGCAGCAGGACGACGACACCGGCCAGCACATGCGCCGCATGAAAGCCGGTGAGACCGTAATAAAAGGTAAAGAACGGGTGCGTGTCCCAGGCGATGCCATCCGCCGCCTTGCCTGCGTATTCGGCGAGTTTGACGATAAGGAACACCGCACCCAGAAGGGCCGCACCCACCAGAGCGAGACGTGCCAGGCCGCGCCGCGCGTCCTCGCGCAGGCGCAAGGCCCAAGCGGCGAGCGCGCCGGAGGTGATCAACACCACCGTATTGAGCGCCGCCCCGGTGCGATAAAGCGCGTCCTGTGCGGTGGCAAAGCCTTCGGGGTCGGTGATACGCACCGCCATGAACGCCGCCAGCCCCGCGCCGAAGACCAGCACCTCACTGACGATCAGCACCCAGATCATCAGATCGCCCGGCAACTCGTCAAACACGCTGGTGTCGCTCATACGCGCACCGCGTGGTCCGGGGCGGCACCGGAATTTTGCAAAATTCCGGACCGTTTTCTTGCAAGAAAACGGGCGCTCATGCGCCGACCAGTTCGCGGTAGATCATCGGCAAGGCTTCGGTCAGGCGCTCGGGATGTGCGATGACGTGAAAACCGCCCTGTCCGAACATCCGCGCGAACCAGGCCTTGGCCTGTTTGTCGACGGTGATGCCAAAGACCGACTGCCCGGCGCGGCGCGCCTCGCGCACGGCCATGGCGGTATCCTCGATGCCGTGACGCCCCTCGTAATGATCCAGATCATTGGGCTTACCATCGGTGATGACCAGCAGCAGGCGGCGCTTACGCCCCTGCCGCGCCAGATCGGCCGAGGCGTGGCGGACAGCCGCGCCAAGGCGGGTATAAAAGCCGGGGCGCAGGCCCGCAATGCGTTGCTCGATCAAGCCGGTCATCGGCTCGGTGAAATCCTTGCAGGTCTGGATATAGACGCGGTCGCGCTTGAGCGAGGAAAAGGCGTGGATGGCAAACGCGTCGCCGCAGGCATCCAGCCCCCAGGCAAGGGCCGCCAGCGCCTCGCGCTCGACGTCGATCACCGCGCGCTCGCCCACGGCGCTCTCGGTCGAGCGGCTGACATCCAGAAGGATCGACACCGCCAGATCCCGCGCGAGCGGGCGCGTCTGACGCCAGATGCGGTCGTCACTCTCGCCGGTGGCGATGAAATCCACCCGCGCCCGCACCGCGCGTTCGGTGTCAAGTTCATCGCCATCGGGGTGGCCGGGGGTCGAGACGCGGCCCGGCCTCAGCGCCTCGAACTGGCGTTTGACATGCTGGATACGGCGCGCGGCGCGCGGGTCCTCACGAAAGGTGGGGATGCTGTCCACCGGCGCGGCCAGACTGTCGAAGACACGCACGTGATCAGGCAGGTAGGCCCCGATGCGCGTGTCCCATTCAGGATAGAGCGTGACACCGGAAAGGCGTTCGCGGTCAACATCTTCGGGGGCAAGGTCAAGGTGAAGCTTCAACTTCGTGGCCGGGGCCTTGGAGATCTGGCCGAGCCCGATTTCTTCCTGATCATCGGCGGCCTTCTTAGCTGAATCAGGATCGTCATCATCCACCCTGCGATTGAGGTTGAGAAACTCGGCCCAGCTCAGGATTGCCTCGAACTTGTGCAATATCAGGCTGTCGCGGCGCTCGGCCTGATCGGCCTTGCGGCGACGGGCGCGGTGGGTCTTCTCAGAACCCTCTTCGGGCGGGCCATCGGTGTCGCGGCTTTCAACCTCGTCGCGGGCCGAAAGGATCAACTCGCGCAGATCGGGCCAGAGCGCGACGGGCCGATACGGGCGATAGCCGCGCGGCGCGGTGATGGCGGCAAGATCGCCCGAGTCGACCGCAGCTTTGAAGGTTTTGGCGTGACCCGAGAGCGGCGCAGGATCACCCAGCAGGTGCCGAATCAGCGCCTCGATGCTTGCCTCAACGCGCGGCAGGGCGTTGGACGGGCGATAATGCAGAGTAGCCGAGCACAGCCCGCCATGGAGGTCGCGCAGCCCCGGCGCAGCGGCAAGCGCGGCGCGGGTCATCTCATGGGCCGCGCGCAAGGACAGCAGATCGGCGCAGAGCGGGTCGGGGTTGCCAAGATGCGAAGGCGCATGGGCCACTGCTGCCGCAAGCCAGAGATAAAGCGCGCCATTGGCCTCGCGCGACGGGAAAAGCGCCAGGGTCTCGGGCAGGCGCAGCACCTCACCGTCAAAGCTGGCGCGCGGGGTCAGTTCGGCCTCTGTCCCCAAGCGCCGCAAGAGGCGCAGGCGGTGGCGCGACACCTCGGGCGAAACGGCGCGGATCTCGACCGACTGCGCGCCCCCCAGCCCGCGAAAGAAAACTGCCAGCCGCCCGCTGACCTCAGAGAGGTCAACCGCGGCTCCGTGATGCACCAATGGCGCACCGAGGCGACTGGCAAACGCGTGCCACAGTTTCCCGATGGTTTCTTCGGGTTCCCATGGCTCGATTTCGATCCTGGTCATGGCCATACCTCACCCAAAGACGGCCGTCACAAGATCGAGGAGCCCGCGTTTGATATCCGCGTCATCGGTCAGGGGTTGGATCATCGCGGCCTCGATGGCGCGGTCGATCGGCATGCCCGTGGCGATAAGGGTCGCGGCATAAATGACGAGGCGGGTCGAAACGCCCTCCTCCAGATCCTGGCCCTTGAGGGCGCGGAGTTTACCGGCAAGGCGCACGAGGGCGCGGCTGCGGCTCTCGTCCAGCCCGGATTCGCGGCTAACGATCCGGGTTTCCAGATCGGGGGTGGGAAAGTCGAACTCCATCGCCACAAAACGTTGCCGGGTGGAGGGTTTGAGCGTTTTCAGGATGTTCTGATAGCCCGGATTGTAGGACGCCACGAGCATGAAGCCCGGTGTCGCCTCCAATTCCTCGCCGGTGCGGTCAATGGGCAGGATGCGACGGTCATCGGTCAGCGGGTGCAAGACCACGGTCACGTCCTTGCGCGCCTCGACCACCTCGTCGAGGTAACAGATCGCGCCTTCGCGCACCGCGCGGGTGAGCGGCCCATCGACCCAGACCGTCTCGCCGCCCTTGAGCAGGTAGCGCCCGATCAGGTCCGCCGCCGAAAGGTCATCGTGACAGGCCACCGTATAGAGCGGGCGGCCAAGCTTTGCCGCCATATGCGCCACGAACCGGGTTTTGCCGCAGCCCGTAGGCCCCTTGAGCAGAACCGGCAGGTCATTGCGGCTTGCCGCCTCGAAGAGCGCGCATTCATCGCCTTGCGCGAGGTAGAAGGGGGCGTCTGCCGCCCCCTCTCGTTGCAGGGTCATATCTCCGTCCATGTCACTCACTCCGCCGCGACCGATGGTTCGGCCGAGATGATTTCACGGCGGGGCACAGCAAGCGAATAGATCAGCAGCACCACGCCGATGAACACCACCACGCCCGCACCGAACCGCATCCAGTAGAAGATCGCGAGCTGGTCCTGCACGTCCATGTAATACTCTCCCATGACCCGTTGCAGATGGGTCTGGATCGTGCCCGCGAAGGTCAGCGTGAAGGTCATGAAGACCATACCGCTCGACATCAGCCAGAACGCCGCCATGTTGAGCACCTGATTATAGGGATCGCGATTACGCAGAATGGGCAGCGCATAGGTGAA
>JAVVFB010000215.1:0-5539 GCA_032251095.1 Roseovarius sp.
GGACGGTGATGGCTGAAAAGCGCGTATCTGTGCGGCTGGCTGCCAGCGGCGGGCAGCAGGTTAAATCCGAATTTGCGGGCGTCGGTGATGCCGGTCAAAAGGGGATGCGCCAGATTTCGCGCGAGGCGGAGATAGCGCAGGCGAAACTTGCCGCTTTTGGACGGCGGGTTGCGGTTGTCTCGGCGGCGGCGGCGGCGGCGCTTCTGGCGACTGGTGCGGCGGCGGTCAGGTCAGGGTTGGCGAATATCGATGCGCAGGCCAAGCTGGCTCAATCGCTGGGAACCACGGTTGCCAGCGTCCAGGTGCTGGAACGCGCGGCGGAACTCGCCGGTGTTTCAATGGGCGAGGTTGAGCAGGCGACGTTGGCCTTGACGAGAAGGCTATCCCAAGCCGCAGACGGTGCCGGTCCAGCTGTCAAGGCCCTTGATCGCCTTGGCCTATCTGCGCAGGATATAATTGCCTTGCCGCTTGATCAGCGCATCATCGCGATACAAGAGGCGATCAGTAAATTCATTCCAGTCGCTGAACAGGCCGCAATTTCTGGCGCGCTCTTTGGGGATCGTGCCGGGCTGATTTTCTCGCGGGTTGACCCTGCGACATTGCGTCAGGCAAATGAAGAACTTGCAAAATTTGGTGTTCTCGTTGGGGAGGATCAGGCGGATCAGGTAGAACGCACCAACGATTCCATCTCTCAACTTGGTCTTGTCTGGCAGGGGCTGGCAAATCAGCTTGCCGTGACCGCCGCGCCCGCGATAGAACGAGCCACCGAGGCTTTGGCGGAATTGGCGCGCGAGGGCAGCCCGGCGGGTAGCGCGCTATCTGGGCTGATCGACACATTCACGTTCCTGATTGAAAACATTGAGGCTGTCGGAACCGCCACGGCGGTTTTGGCGGGGTTCATGGCCACTAAGTGGGTGGCAAGCATGGCGCTGGCGGCGCGTAGCACGATCATTGCAGCGGGCGGGGTGCGGGCGCTTACTGCGGCCATTGCGTCAAATCCGTTCGGGCTGGCGGCGGTCGCGGTTTCGTCACTTGCCGGTGGATATCTTGTTCTGCGGGATAATTCGGATGAAGCGACCGAGGCCGAAAAACGGCTAAATGAACAGCTTGGTCTGAGTGTCGAACCCACCAAGGGCGCGGCTAAGAATTCCGCTGATTTGGCAGTGAAGCGCCGAGAGCAAGCGAAAGAATCATTGGCGGCTGCTGAGGCGGAGCTGGCAATTATGCGCATAGACGCAGAGTTGTTTAGAAATGCCCCGCCGGAACAGCGCGGGCTTCTTGGCGATCTCGTAGACAAGAACAATTTAGCTGATATCGATGCGGCGCTAGAAGAGATTGCCAGACTTCGCGCCGAGGTTAAAAAGCCTTTTGATCTGGGCACGATTGTTGTCAGCCCCCCCGTCCGCCCTGTTGAGTTGACATTCGGCGATGGCCTTGATACTCCGGCCGATCCTTTTGGGGACGCTCTGAAAAACCGCGTGGAGGCTACGACCGGCGCTTTGACGCAGTTGGGGACTGCCGGAGGCGATGCTCTGGAAAAATTGGGGGCGGGTTTTGGGAAAGCCACTATCGCGTCGATTGAGTTGGAGAGTATCGGGCGGCAATTTTTTACGAGCATCGTGACCAGATCGGGGGACGCAGGCAACGCTATAAAAAATCTCATTGATCGTTTTGCGGAACTAGCTGCAAACAGCGCGTTTGATGCCCTGTTCGGTGTGGGCAAGAAAAGCGGCGGCGGATTGTTCGGCAGTCTGGGCAAGATCGGCGGCGCACTTAGCGGGTTATTTGGTGTTCCGCCGCTACAAGGCCCGACGCAGGCAGGCCCGCCTTTAGGGTCGGCAAATGGCAACGTATTTTCAAACGGTCAGCTTTTGCCGTTTGCGAATGGTGGCATCGTGAACGGGCCGACCACGTTCCCAATTTTTGGCGGGCGTACGGGTCTAATGGGTGAGGCGGGGCCAGAGGCAATTTTGCCGTTGTCACGCGGTTCGGATGGGCGATTGGGTGTCCAATCCCGAGGGGGCCAGCAACGGGAATCCAGGGTGGTGGTGGAACTTTCGCCCGAGCTGATCGCGCGGGTGCTTGATCAGGCCGACAAGAACGCGGTGAGGCTGATAGAGTCATCTTTCCCCCGCTTTGCAGCGAACCAACTGCCGCGCAATGTGGGGGCCATAGCATCTGATCCGAGGCGCGTAGGATGACGCTCACTTTTCCACTTTCGGTAGGTGATTTCTGGGAACGCCTCAAGGTTGCCCCTTCGGCACCGTTCACACTCACGGATACCGCGATTTCGTCGCGCACCGATGACGGGCAGTCGTTCCAGTCCACGCGCGGGGTTCCGCTGTGGACCGGGCCGGTGGTCTTGGCGGCAAGACCGAACCGCGATGCGCGGGCGATGCAATCGAGGATCGAGATGATGGCCAGGACGGGCGAGACATTCTTGGCCTATGATGTGACAGCCCAAGCGCCTAGATCTGATCCCTTCGGTGATCGCCTCGGCGCGGCCAGCCCGACCGTTGGGGCTATCAACGGGTCGGATGCCTTCGCCGTGGCAATAGGCGGGTTGCCGCAAGGGTACGCAATCAGTGCTGGCGACATGATCAGCATCCAGACCGCATCGGGCAGGCTGAACCTTGTGCGCGCGGTCGATGATGTAGCGGTTGCATCGGTGGCGGGACTGACGCCGCTCTTCAGGATAGAGCCGGGGCGGTTTGCAGAGGTCGCGGTGGGCAATGCCGTGACGCTTGTCAGGCCTCTGGCGAAGTTCAAGGTCGAGCCGGGTAGCTTTGATCCGGGCAGGCAAGACGGCGTGAATACCAGCGGAGCCGGATTTACCATGATGCAGGTGATCGCATGACGATGCCAGCGGCGGTTGAGCAGCTCCTAGCGTCCGGCGCGGCGGTCCATACAGAACTGATGTTCCACATGGTGGCGAAAAACCGCGCCACCGGAGCGGATGAACCATTGTCAGTGTGGACCGGCGAAGGTGATAGGGTATTTGATATAGGCGGGAATCGCACTTATCGCGGCGGTGGCGCGCTGATCGATATCCCGCCCATCACATATTCGGCAGGGCTGACGATCAACTATATCGAGGTCACGCTATCGGGCGCGGCCCCGTTTGTCAGAACAGCGATGTTCACGCACAATCCGAAATTCGCGCCGGTTGAAATCCATGTTGCGTTCTACTCGGCTGCGACGTTGAATTTTGTCGGGCTATGGCGCCCGTTCAAGGGCATCGAAAGCGAGAGCGATCTAAGCCGTGCGCCCCGCACTGGACAGCAGGTATACCAGATCAAGTGCGCGTCCAGCGCGCGGCAACTCACCCTGAAATCCACGCGGCGGAAATCGAACCAAGCGATGACTGCCAGCAATCCGGGCGATACTTTCCGCAAGTTCGCAGCGGCGGTGAAATCAGCGAGGGCACAATGGAAGGGCTAGGGCGCAAGACAGATTGGCGCGCGGCGCTTTCGCTGTATGTCAAATCGCAGATACATCGCCCGGCGAAGATTGGCTCGCATGACAACTTCACGTTTGTCTCGGGCTGCATCGGCGCGATTACTGGCAACGATCCGGCGCGGGGCATCCGTGGCAAGTATCGAAGCGAGGCCAAGGCGCGGGCTGTTTTTGAAGCCATGGGATATCTGGATCACATCGACTATCTGACGGCGGGCCGGGACATGGTATCCATGTCTTACGCGCAAGCCGGTGATCTGGCGATTTTCCCGGCGGAGCGGATGGCCGGGTTAGTGAGCGGCGGGCAGATATACATGATGACTGACAATGTTCAGCGCGTTGCCCTTGCCGGTGCCGCCAAGTTTTACCGGGTGATCTGATGGGCCTGTTTGGCAAGATCTTCGGGATTGCCCTGATTGCAGTCGCGGTTGCTGCGACGATATCGACAGGCGGGGCAGCAGCGCCGTTGGCGGGCACCGCTTTTGCTACGTTCGCGGCCACCGGACTCGGCCAACTTCTGACGCTGGCGGCGTTTACCATCGGCCAGACCCTCGCTTTTGCGCCGGGCAAGTTCAGCAGCGGCCTACAGACAAGCACGACTGTCTCGGGCGAGGACCAACCGGAATCGTTTATCGTCGGCACAAGGTATGCCACGGCTGGGGCGCAGACGTATCCCACTCTTTCGTTCAACAAAAACCGCTGGCTGGTAAACCGGATTGAACTGTCGGACCTGCCCGGATGCGAGGTGATCCGGTTTGCCGTTGATGGGGAGTGGGTGGAAATCGACCCCCTCGCCGTTGATGAACTTGGCCTTGGCGTCACGGGCAAGTACGCGGGCAAGTTGTTCATTACCTATTTTGACGGATCGCAGACGACCGCCGCGCAGATGATGCTGGACAAGTTCGGCGCAGACCCGAACTATCCATATGATGCAAGCATGATCAATGCGGGAGGCTGCTACGCGATTGTTTCGGCCCGGTTTGATCAGGAATTGTTCCCGGCTCAACCTGCGTATCGGTTCGAATTGCAGGGCATCCCGCTTTATGACCCCCGCGCTGATAGCAGCGTCGGCGGCTCTGGCGCGCAGCGGTGGGCCGACAAGACAACGTGGCAGCCAACCGGCAACCCGTTTGTGATCATCTACAACATTCTGCGCGGGATCACGCTTAGAGATGGTTCGATCTGGGGGGGCGGCGTGGCGGCTGAGGATTTGCCGCTTGCTAATTGGTTCGCCGCGATGAACGATTGCGATGAACAAGTGCAGATCGGGGGCGGGATCGGGAGCCGGTATCTTGCCGGGTTCGAGATAAAGGTGGATAATGAACCCGGTGATGTGATCACGGAAATTGCCAAGGCGGCTAGCGGTCTGATTACAGACGTTGGCGGGACGTGGTACGCGCGCGCAGGTGCGCCTGATCTGCCGGTATTCAACATCACCGATGATGTGATGCTGGATTTCGAGCCAGTCGGTCACAATCCGCATTCGGGACTTGAACAAACGGCCAACGCGCTCACGGTTACATATCCCGACCCGTCGCAGATATACGAGCCGCGTGCGGCCCCTATCCGCACCAATGCGGCGTGGGAGGCAGAGGATGGCCAGCGCCTTACGCGCGAGATATCCCTTGCGGCGGTGCCGTTTCCAGGACGCGCGCAGATCATCGCGAAGGAACTGCATGAGGACGAGCGGCGGCAGTCCAAGCATATCCTTGCCCTGCCCCGCACGATGTTATCCGCGCGGCCTTTGCAGACGGTAGACTTCACGTCAGACCACTTCGGCCATGACGGCAAGGACTTCGAGATATCATCGGTCGCGGTTGATCTGAACACGCTGAACCTGCAAATGATCATCCGGGAAGTGAACCCGGCGGATTTCACCCCACCGACGATCATCGACACCACAATCGCAACGCCGGTCAGCGCCGGACCCGAAACGCTGGTGGTCACGGGCTTTGCGGCGGTGGCGACGCCGCCCTCCGCGCTCTCCGCGTCCGCACTCTCCGCGTCCGCACTTGCCGCGTCCGCACTTGCCGCGTCCGCCCCTTGCGCACCCTCCGCGCCCTCCGCGCTCTTGAAGTAATCG
>JAVVFB010000216.1:0-5527 GCA_032251095.1 Roseovarius sp.
CAGGCAGGAAATCCAGAACCTGAAGCGTTGCTGTCCACAAAAAGCGGTTTACCTTGACCTCGTCCTTGGCGCCCTTGAAGGCATCAAAGATCGAGCTGCCGTCGCCGCTCCTGTCGGCGTTACGCCCGCCTTTGACACGCATCGCTTCCGGATCAAGCCTGGCGTCCTTGAAGCCGGCGCACCCGGCCAAAAGCACAAGGCAGGCCACACTAAGGCCAGCGATATTCATACGGGATTTGATCATGGCACCGTCCGACACTGTTTCTCTTCCCTACTATCCAAGCTAGGCCAGAGGAGCAAGGCGTTTGAGACGCCCGGACACACTTGTGCCCGCCCTTAGGGCTGTGGCAAGGATAAATCACCGCCACTTGTGAAAGGAAATGCGCCATGGGCCTCAACGAGATCAAACAGCGTGTGCAAAAGGCCGAGGCAGAGGCCGGACGCGTGCCGGGTTCCGTGACCCTGATCGCGGTGTCCAAGGTACAGCCCGATGCCCGCGTCGAGGCAGTGCTTGAAGAAGGCCACCGCACCTTCGGCGAAAACCGCGTGCAAGAGGCGGCGGGCAAATGGCCCGGCTTTCGCGAGCGTTTCGAGAGGATCGAGCTGCACCTTATCGGCCCGCTTCAGACCAACAAGGCGCGTCAGGCCTTTGATCTGTTTCAGGCGATCCATTCGGTTGACCGCCCCAAACTTGCCCAGACCATCGCCCGGCTGGCGCAGGAGGTCGGCCATTGCCCCGATCTTTTCCTTCAGGTCAACACCGGCGAAGAAGACCAGAAAGCCGGCGTTCTGCCCGCTGATACGGATGCATTCGTGGCCGAATGCCGCGCGCTTGATCTGCCGGTCAAGGGCCTGATGTGCATCCCTCCCGTAGACGAGGAACCAAGCCTGCATTTCGCGCTTCTGGCAAAAATGGCGGCGCGCAACGGGCTGAGTGGTCTCTCGATGGGCATGAGCGGCGATTTCGAGCGCGCCATCGCCCTTGGCGCCACCCATATCCGGGTCGGCTCTGCAATCTTCGGCGAACGCGACTACACCTAGCCCCTGACGATAAGTCGCGTCCTCTTGGTGACCTGCCCGGCAATCCGGCGCAGGTGATCCGGACGCAGCCCGACACATCCCGCCGTCGGATAGCCGGGCCGCCGCCAGCGGTGGATAAAGATGCAAGACCCCCGCCCCGGCACCGCCTCGGGCCAGTTCCAATCCGTGATCAACACCAGATCATAGAGCGGATCGCCCCGGCGCAGCACCTCGTGACTGTGGCGATAGGGTGCGCGCACCATCATGTTGTAGTCTTCATCGCCCGGATCATCCGACCAAAGATCGCCGGGGCCAATCGGCACCGCCCAATCGGCCGGACGCGCCATGCGATCGGGCCGATACAACATCCCGACAATCCGGTGCACCCCGACCGGCGTCGCCCCGTCGCCCTCGCGCTTGCGCGTCGAAATCCCGCCCCGCCCGATGCTACAGGGATAACGCATCCCGCGAAATCGCAGGCCAAGCGGGCTCAGAACAAGATCATCAGGTGTCATCCGCTCATTTTGTCGCAAATCCCCGCATAGGGAAAGCCGCGACAGCCCTTCTTTTCACACCCCACACTTTCATCTTTCCAAAAATACTCAAATTCCAAACCGGGCCGCGCGCAATACCGACTGTGGCATGGCGCGCCCACTGCGCCTATATTGCCCAAAGTGGGGCTTTGCGGGACATCGGAACGATATGAACTGGATACGGATTTTCATCGCCGGGCTTGCCATGCTGGCGGCGACCCCGGTGCTGGCCGAGCGCGACAGCGTCAAAAGCTATATGTTCGGCAATAGCCTGATCAATCACCTCAGCGACAGCCCCGGCACGGCGGTGCCCTATTGGCTTGGCCAACTGGCGCGCGCGGATGGCAAATCTTTTGCAACTTCAGGGCAATGGGGCTTTCTGCGCGACTTTGCCGATCTGCCGCCCAAGCCGAACTGGTCCTTTCCCGGCGTCACATCGGCGGGCACCCCGCGTGCCGGTGCCGGGTTTGACACGGTGATGATCAACCCGGCGAATTTCATTCAATATCAGGCCCCCGATGCCGCGTTCGAGGGCAATAACCCCGACGCCCAAAGCCCGCTGTCCGCAACGCTCACGGTGCTTGACTGGGCGCAAGAGGCCTGGCCCGGTGCGCGGGTCATGATTTATGAGGGCTGGCCCGATATGGGCGGCTTTGCCCGCAATTTTCCGCCCTCCAAGCGTGGATTGCGCCGTTGGCATGCGCATGCAACGGGGGATTATCGCGACTGGTATGACAGCTATGTCGCGGCGCTTGGTGCGGCGCGCCCCGGTGTGGATGTGACGCTTGTGCCGGTCTCGTCGGTCCTGTCGGGGCTGCAAACCGGGCTTTTGGCCGATATGCCGGTCGATGCGCTTTTTACCGACAATGCGCCGCATGGCACCGATACGCTTTATTTCCTCGCCGCCCTTGTCACCTATGGGGCGTTTTACGAGGTCGCGCCCCCGGCGGATTTCGCCCTGCCGCAAACCCTGCATCCGATGGTGCGCGACAAATATCCGCAAATCCTCGGCGAGATATCAAAGGCGCTTGGCCTGCCATCCGAACGCGCCGCCACCTCCACTAACGCCGCTGCCACCACGGTCAGCGCCGTTCTGCCCGGCATCGGGGTGCAGAATCCAAGCCTTGGCATGGGCCTGAATGGCATATCCGACTGGTCAAGCCAGCATCCGTTCCTTGACGTGATGAAAACCGCTCGCCCCTGGGTTGGCCATAGCGCCGAGGAATGGGGTGCCTTTACCACCGAGGCCCTGCGCGCGGGGGGCTATCTTGACGCGAACGGCTCGCCGCTGGCGATCCCTGAAGGTGCCAGCGCGCTTGAGGCCTTTATCCTGACCGATCAACCAACCGAGGCAAGCCACCTCAATGGTCGTTATCTCTTGCGGTACGAGGGCGATGGCGTGCTCCGGGTGACCGGGCGGGCCGATAATGTCCGCTATAATTACCGCCTGCGCGAGGTCCGTTTTGATGTGACCCCCGGCGATGGGCCGGTGGCGCTCAGCCTGTTGAAAACCAATCCTGATGATCCGTTGCGCAACATCACCATCCTGCGCGAGGATCACGCCGCGCTGCATGATCTTGGGGTAATCTTCAACCCGCTCTGGATCGAGCGTATCGCCGATCTGCGGGTGGTGCGGTTCATGGACTGGATGTTCACCAATGGCTCGGTTCAAAGCACATGGGGTGATCGCCCAACCCCGCGCGATGCAAGCTATGTCTGGCGCGGCGTTCCGCTCGAGGTGATGGTCGCGCTTGCCAATGAGGTCGGCGCAGATCCGTGGTTCAACATGCCCCACGCCGCCGATGATGCCTATATGCGCGCCTTTGCCGAATATGTCCGCGATCACCTTGACCCGGACCTGCGCGCGCATGTGGAATATTCCAACGAGGTCTGGAATTTCATCTTTCCCCAGGCGGTCTGGGCCCGCGACGCCGCAACCGCGCTTTGGGGCGATGAGGCGGGCGAAGATGGCTGGATTCAATTCACCGGCCTGCGCGGCGCGCAAATGTCGGTGATCTGGCGCGAGGCCTATGGCGACGGGGCCGATACGCGGCTGGTGATGGTCGCGGCCACCCATACCGGTTGGCCCGGCCTTGAAGAGCCGCTGTTGCAGGCGCCCTTGGCGATCAAGGCCGGACAATTGCAATACCCCCCCGCCGAGGCCTTTGATGCCTATGCCGTCACCGGCTATTTCGGCCATGATCTGGGCGGTGAGGACACGGTTGAAAGCGTTCTGTCATGGGTCGCCGCAAGCCGCGCCGTGGCCGACGCCAAGACCGCCGAGACCGGGCTTTCGGGCGCGGCGCGCGAGGCCTATCTTGCGGCCCATGCAAGCGACCTTGCCTATGATCTGGCGGCGGCAAGCCTGCGGCAGGGATCGTTTCGCGAGCTGATGCAAGAGCTGTTGCCCTATCACGCCGAGGCCGCCCGCCGCCATGATCTGCGCCTTGTGATGTATGAGGGCGGAAGCCATGTAACCGGCCACGGCATGGCGGTGGAAAACGAGGCGCTGACCCGGTTCTTTACCGCGTTCAATTACACCCCGCAGATGGGCGCGCTTTATGACGACTTACTGACCGGCTGGTCAGAGGCGGGCGGCACGTTGTTCAATGCCTTTGTCGATGTCGCCGCGCCGTCAAAATGGGGAAGCTGGGGCGCTTTGCGCCATCTCAATGACACCAACCCCCGATGGGATGCCTTGATGCGCGACAATCAAACCGCCCCCGAATGGGCCGCGCCGCGCGCGCCGGGCACGTTTTTACAGGGGATAACCCGACAGGCGGATGCGCGCGGCGCGACGCTGAATGGCACCGCCAAGGGTGATATCCTGTTGGGCGGTGCGGGGGATGATATCCTGCGCGGCCATGGCGGCAATGACCGCCTGCATGGCGGCGCGGGGCGTGACCTTGCGGTATTGCCCGGCGCGCGCGCCGATTTCGCAAGTCGGCGCGACGGTCCTCGCGTGATCCTGAAAGGGCCGGATGGCGAGGTCACTCTTGTGGCGATTGAGACCGTGGAATTCACCGCAGAGCCGGGTGCGGAGTACGCCCTTGACGATCTCATGTAATTGCGCGCCGGATGCCCTTGATCAAGGTCTCGGCCCCCAAGGAAGAGCGGAAATGTTCCACCACCCGGCGCCGCCCCGCCTCTGAAAGGGCCGCACAAAGCGCCGGATCGCCCGCGAGGGCGGCAATTGCATCGGCAAGCTGTTCCGGCTCTTTCGGCGGCACAAGCAGGCCGTCCTTGCCGTCGGTGATCAACTCTCGCACCCCGCCCGCATCGGTGCCGATCGTGGGCACGCCACAGGCCATCGCCTCCATATAGGCAACGCCAAGCGGTTCGTGCCAGCTTGCCAGCACAAAGACATCCGCCGCCAAGAGATGACGGCGCACCTCGGCGGCACTTATCGCGCCCAAAAGGCGGGCGTTCCGGCCAAGGCCGAGACCGTCAAGATGCGCCTGAAGCGCCGTGTGATAGCCCGCGCCGCCCGCGTCATCCTCGCCCGCGATATCAAGCTCTACGTCTATACCGCGATCAAGCAGGATTCGCAGCGCGCTCAGCAGATCCTGATGGCCCTTGACCACATTGAGCCGCCCGCAGGCAAACAACCGCAACGGCGCGCCGGGTTTGGGCGGCTGATAAGACGCTGTGCGTTTGAAATCATCGGTATCGACGCCCATCGGCTGGACCGCCACATCGCGCGGAAGGTCGGGGCCAAGCACGGCCTCGGCCTCGGCCAGCAATGTGCGGGTGATGATCGTGGCAAAGCTGGCTTGGCGCCATTTGAACCCCTGACCGGGGCCATAATCGGACATCGGCCCATGCAGGGTCAGGCTATAACTCGGCCCGCCCATGCGCCGCGCAAGCGCACAGATCAACGCGGCGCGACCACAGGAATGGGCATGCACATGATCAATCCCGCGCGCGCGACATTCGGCCATCAAGCGGCGCGCCGCAGGCAGGCAGATCAGGGC
>JAVVFB010000217.1:0-5479 GCA_032251095.1 Roseovarius sp.
CCGGCGGTGAGGAACACAATCCCGATCGCCTCGGTCTGAAGCGGTTCGCCCTTGCTGAGCCGCCCGGTCAGATAGGCCGCAGGCAGGCCTATGATCGCGCCAAGGCCAATCGCGCCGCCAATTTCCCAAAGCGCCTCTGACAGGGCAGAGGTATGGCCATCGCCGCCCAGCATCTGGGCCGCGACAACGGCCAGCGAAAACGCCAACAGGCCCCAGGCATCGTCGATGGCGACAATGCCGCGAATCTTGTCCACGAACGGCGCTTTCGAGCCGGATTGACGGATCGCATCCTGTGTCGCCGCCGGGTCTGTGGCCGAGGCAATCGCCCCCAAGACCAACGCCACGGGCAAGGGCACGCCAATCAGCCACAAGCCGAGCGTGACCCCACAGATTGTCACAAGCACAATCGCCAGCGAGACCAGGAAAATCGCCTCGCCGTGGCGTTTGAGTGCCTTGCCGGTCAGCGAGCTTCCCAGCAAAAACGCCACCATGGTCAATGCCATGACCGACAGGAAATCGTAAAGCGCGCGCACCTCGGGCGGGATCAGATCAAGGCCGGAACCACCCGCAACAATCCCGCAGATCAGCAACAACGTGACCCGTGGCAGGCTGGTGCGGCGGCCCACCGTATCGGCGGCCAGCCCCAGAAGGAACAGCGCGCCAAGCGTGATCATCAGGGTGGCGTGATCCATGCCGCCCTATCCAAGCAGCATCTTGAGGCCCTGCGTCACATCCGAGCGCACGGCGAGGCGCAGGCTTGGTTCGTCACCGGCCTTGAGTGCCGCGATGATAAGGCGGTGGTGATGCGGCGGATCCTTGCGCCGCAGACGCCCGTAGAGCGCGCGCATGGTCGGCCCAAGCTGAAGCCAGACGGTTTCGGCCATAGCCAGCATCGCGGGCGCCTGAGCGCGCAGATAGAGCGTGCGGTGAAATTCCAGGTTGCGGCGGATATAGGAAACCGCATCCTGACGGGCGATATCTTCGGCGACGCGCGCGTTGATGCTCTGAAGGCGGTCGATCAGCGCGATATGCGCGCGCGGCAGCGCACGGCTTGCCAGTTCCACCTCGATCAGGGAACGCAGCGCGGCCAATTCCTCGATCCGTTCGTTGTTGAGTTCGGGCGTACTCACGCGCCCCGAGCTTGAGATCGTGAGCGCGCCCTCTGCCGAGAGGCGGCGCACCGCCTCGCGGGCGGGGGTCATCGAGACGCCAAACTCGGCCCCAATGCCGCGCAATGTCATCGCCTGCCCCGGTGCAATTTCGCCATGCATGATCCGGGTGCGCAGGCCGCGGTACACGCGGTCATGCGCCGATGGGGTTGGATCGGGGCGCGGAGTCAGAAGCATGGGGTTATGTGATCACAAATAACGCCGGGGTCAATCATTGAAACGATAGCGGTGCAGCGCCCCCCCCTCGCGGCGCAGCCATGCGCGCGGCGCGCCATAGCCGGGCATCAGGCGCGCCACCACCGCCCAGAAGGCGGGGGAATGGTTCATTTCCGCCAGATGCGCCACCTCATGCGCCGCGACGTAATCAAGCACCTCGGGCGGGGCCATGATCAGCCGCCAAGAATAGCTGAGCGCGCCGGAAGACGAACACGACCCCCACCGCGAGCGGGTGTCGCGCAAGGTGATCCGGGCATAGCCCAGCCCCAGCAGCCCCGCGTAATGATCCGAGGCCGCCGCCAGCCGGTCACGCGCCCGCGCCTTGAGCCAGCCTTCAAGACGCGCGCCCGCCGTATCCGGCCCACCCGGCACATGAAGGGTGGTGCCACCCTGCACCACGCGCCGCCCCATGCCTTGGGCGATTCGCATCACCTGACCCTCGACCGGGATCTCAAGCCCGTGGCGCACGGCAACGGTGACCGGGCGCTGCGCCATTTGCGCGCGCAGCCAATCGGCCTTGGTACGGGCAAAATCAAGCGCCTCTGACTCGGGCACGCCGCGCGGCAAAGTAAGGGAAACCCGTCCGTCCAGCCCGGAAACACGCAGCGAAATGCGCCGCGCGCGCGGGGATCGGCGCAGGCTAAGTTGAACTGGGGGGTTGCCCGGAAGCACGTGATGGCCCATATGGCCTCCTGATTGGCGGGTTGCGTGGCGACTAAAGCCTTTGACAGCTGACCATTGTTATGGCAGGTGGCGCGGACCGTCGACAAGACCAGAGATTTAAAGGGGATCACCAATGCCCAAGGAAGAATGGGGCGTAAAACGCGTTTGCCCGACCACCGGGAAGCGATTTTACGACCTGAACAAGAACCCGATCATCAGCCCCTACACGGGCGAAGTGGTTGAACTTGCCACTGGCAAAACCCGGTCGATGACGCCGGATGCCGAGGATGCCGCGACCAAGAAGCTGAAAACATCTGATGCGGATGAAGGCACTGATCTGCTGGATGATGATGACGTCGATGTCGACCTTGATGACGACCTTCTTGAGGACGACGATGACGATGACGATGTCTCGCTTGACGAGATCGCCGATGTGGCATCGGACGACAACGATCTGTGAAAAACGCAAGGGCGGGATTTTCCTCTTGATCCCGCCCGCCGCTTTCCCTAGATAGCGGCGCACAGGCCTTTCGGGGCCTACAGGATGGGGCCTTAGCTCAGCTGGGAGAGCGCTTGCATGGCATGCAAGAGGTCAGGGGTTCGATCCCCCTAGGCTCCACCAAACCGCACTTTTGTGTTGAAATATCCGCTAACACCTTGAACGGAAAGGTGATTTCAGCGGTTCGATAACCCTCATTACGGCTATACCGCAAGGGCTCTGCAAAGGCCAGTTTGAGCACCGTTCTCTTGAACGCAAACTCGCCTTTCTCGTAAAGATTCCAAGGGCTTGCCAGAAACGCCAAGGCGTGTTCGATAAACTCCTCCAGGCGTCCCTTTGGCGGCACGATTTGCTCTGCCTGCTCGCGCAATCTGATCTTCTGCCGCTCCAGCTTATCGATCCGCGCCTCATAGGCAGTGACGACCGTAGGGCTGGATGCTTCGACAATCCGATCCAGTAGGGCATCGGTTTGTTGCTCAACGTCCCTGATCTGCGCCACGAGCGTCGTGCGCGCGCTGTGCGCCTCGGCAAGCCTCATGTCCCAGATGTCGATGAACATCGCCCTGACCAGCCCATAGAGCTGCTTGGCGGGTTGCAGCGACCGTAGGAGGGCTTCTGCGCCTTCCTCAATGTCCGCACGCGGAATCGACTTGCGTGCCGAGTCGCAGCCCTTCGTATCGCCAAGATAGTAGGGATAGAGCTTCTTGCGCCCCTTGGACCAACAGGATGTCATCGGTTCGCCGCAGTCATCGCAGACGACGAAGCCGCGCAGCGGGAAGTCTTCGTTGATATCCTTGCGGGCGGGAGCGTTCGCGTTCCCGCGCAGCCGTTCCTGAATACGCTCATGCGTTGCGAAGCTGATCAGTGGCTCGTGATGCCCTTTGCGTAGGGGCACGCCCCATTTCGGGGCTTCGATGTATCCTGCGTATGTCGGGCGTTCGAGGATTTCTCTGACCTTGGTGATACGAACATCACCGTTTGCCGATGATTTCGGGAAATCGGGCTTGGATTCAAAGAACCGCATGACCTCGCTTTGCGAGGCAAAGCGTCCAGCGGCGTAGCCTTCCAGCGCCTCAGCAATGATCGAGGCTAGGGGTTCGTCGCGCACAAGCAGCTTGCCGTGCACGCGATCTCTTGCGTAGCGATAGCCGACTGGCGGGTGAAAGACGTAGTAGCCTTTCTCGACCCGCGCTTGCATCTTCTGGATCACCTGACGGCGGTTCTGTTCACGCTCCAGCTCGCCTTGCGCGGCGAAGATCGTTTCAACGAATTTGCCTTCGGGCGAGTCATCCAGCTTGAAGTTCAGACATTCGATCCGCGCGCTGCGCGTCTGAAACTCGCGCCGCAGCTTGATATGGAATTCCGTATCGCGGGCAAAGCGCTTCAGATCATCGAAGATGACAACGTAATTCTTGTCGGGCTGCGCATCGAGATAGCTCAACAGCGCAACCTATCATACCCTTTTGTGTGTCGGCGGATTTGGTGTCGAATTTCTCAAAGAAAGCTGTGAGGGTCATTTTGTAGGAGTAGAGAACCGACGTTCTCGATGCCTTTGCTGCTCCGTGGCAAATCTCAGACAGGCGCATGCGGATGACTTGCTTCAACTCATCGGATATATCTTCAATGGCGAAACATAATGAGTCCGTTTCACTCTTTTCGAATTCAATGCCTTTCAACATAAATCTTCTACATTTCCTTAAAACAGATTTGACATCAGGCGTGCATGTTTACTTAATCTACTGATTTTTTTAGGTATTATCAGGTTCGCCCAAGACCTACTCCAATGCAACTAAAAAGATAATAAATGATCACTCATACACTTTATGACGCGCCTTACAGGTCGGGCTGTCGTGAACCGTGCCAGCCTGCGGCGGTCACGGCCATACGGCGTCCATCCCTTGCGCATAGTTGTTTGCCAGCCCTGAGGGGCTGAACCTTTTTTCATGAATTGGGGTCTGCGACCCCGTCCTCCGTCAAGACCAAGCCCTTCGCATGCGCTTCGGGCGCAGCCAGCGGTGTCCCCGTCCTTCCGCGCCCCTCCCTTCGGTCGGTTCTTGTGCAGGGCGGGTGATCCCCCTCCGCTGTCTGCGGTCTTGACGTTCTCCCCCCGCTCATTGGCGCGCGCCTAGCTCGGTTGCATGTGCAACCGACTAACCAATGAAGGGAAAAAGGCAATGAAACAGGATATTTACCAGAAAGTGACAGACAAAATCATCGCCGATCTGGAGCAAGGCGAACTGACATGGCTGAAGCCGTGGAGCGCAGCAAATACCGAAGGGCGGATCATCAAGCCCCTACGGCACAACGGCATGCCCTACAGCGGAATCAACGTTCTGATGCTTTGGGGCGCAGCGATGGAAGGCGGGTATATTTCCCCGTTCTGGATGACCTACCGCCAAGCCACAGAATTCGGGGCGCATGTCCGCAAGGGCGAGCGCGGCAACCTCGTTGTCTATGCCAACACCATCACCAAGACCGAAGAGCAGGACGACGGCAGCGCCGAAGAGCGCAAAATCCCGTTCATGAAGGGTTACAGCGTGTTCAACGTGGAGCAGATCGAAGGCTTGCCCGAGCATTTCTACCGCAAGCCCGAGCCTGTGATCGATGGCGCGGAGCGGATCGAGCACGCCGAAGCGTTCTTTGCCGCGACCCGTGCCGACATCCGCAGCGGCGGAAACAGGGCTTACTATAGCGGCGGCAGCGATCATGTGCAGATGCCGCACTTCGAGAGCTTCCGCAGCCCCGAAGCCTACTACGCGACCCTTGCGCACGAGCTGACTCATAATGCCGCGCTTCGGATTATGCCGCGCTTGTTCAGGCGAAGTCTTGTTTCCTGAGGTTTTTGTCGTTTTCCGGCTGCATAAGACTGTAGTTCAGAACCGCCATGTGAGCGTGGCGAATTGCGCAATTGGGGTCGGCGATCTGCCATAGG
>JAVVFB010000218.1:0-5479 GCA_032251095.1 Roseovarius sp.
GGCAGAAACTGCGTGCCGTCGAAGGTTTTGCTTTGGGCGGCAATGGCCGAAGGCGCGACGGGGGCCTGACCGCCCGGTTGCAGGCTGGTGTGCGAAATCCGCCCCACATGCCAAAGCTGGATCACGATCTTGCCGCCCTTTTCATGCACCGCTTGGGTCACTTTCTTCCAGGCGGCCACCTGAGCGGGCGTGTGAATGCCCGGCGTGGCGACATAGCCCTTGCCCTCGGCCGAGATTTGCGCGGCC
This sequence comes from Roseovarius sp., assembly GCA_032251095.1. Classification (GTDB taxonomy): domain Bacteria; phylum Pseudomonadota; class Alphaproteobacteria; order Rhodobacterales; family Rhodobacteraceae; genus Roseovarius. Next base: position 247 of record JAVVFB010000218.1, read on the forward strand.
TCGGTGATGATAAGCCCGGCACCGGCGCGCTGACTGTAATACTCCACATGCATGGCGGACACTTCGCCAGTGTCGTCATCGGCGCGGTTGCGCGTCAGCGGGGCCATCACGATCCGGTTGGCAAGCTCAAGGCTGCCTGCTTTGCTGGGGGAAAATAGCTTGTCTGTCATGGGGGCTCTCCTGATTATCTGTGGCACATTGCGGATCACCTCCGCCGCCTTGCATCCCACTTAGATACGCCGGTGCCCAAGCCCAAGGGGGGCGCCCTGCCTGCCACTCAACAGGCCACCTTGCAGAAATGCACAATGGTCGGGGCTTGACAGGGTGCGGCGCTTTTATGGGTGCCCTGATTGACCCACAGATGACACATCCGGGCCGGCCCGGCGATTTTGGCAAGACTGCCGCCCCCTCAGAGCGGCTCGATGTCGCCCTCGGCGCGCCCGGCGTGAAACCCCGCCTCCCACTCGGCAAAGCGCGCTTGCGCAATCGCCTCGCGCATGCCCGCCATGATGTCCTGAAAATAATGCAGGTTATGCCAGGTCAACAACATGGAGCTGATGATTTCCTGAGATCGGAACACATGATGCAGATAGGCGCGCGAGTAATTGCTACAGGCCGGACAGCTACAGGCCTCATCCAGCGGTCTTGGATCATCCTGATGGCGCGCGTTCTTGATGTTGAGCACGCCGCGGCGGGTAAACACCTGTCCCGTGCGCCCCGAACGTGACGGCAACACGCAATCCATCATGTCGATGCCGCGCTTGACCGCGCCGACGATATCATCGGGCTTGCCCACGCCCATCAGGTAACGCGGCTTGTCCTCTGGCAAGAACCCCGGCGCGTAATCGAGCACGCCGAACATCGCCTCTTGCCCCTCGCCCACGGCAAGGCCGCCGACCGCATAACCGTCAAAACCGATCGCCTTGAGCGCCTCGGCGCTTTGCTCGCGCAACTCGGGCGTGACACCGCCCTGCATGATCCCGAAGAGCGCATGACCGGGACGATCCCCAAAGGCGTCTTTCGAGCGTTCGGCCCACCGCATCGACAATCGCATGCTCTCGGCCACCGCCTTATCCGTCGCCGGAAGCGCCGGACATTCGTCGAAACACATGACGATATCGCTGCCCAACAGCTTTTGAATCTCCATCGAGCGTTCGGGCGTCAATTCGTGCTTGGAGCCGTCGATATGGCTTTTGAAGGTCACGCCCGTCTCGGTGAGCTTGCGCAGCCCGGCAAGGCTCATCACCTGAAAGCCGCCACTGTCGGTCAGGATCGGGCGATCCCAATTCATGAACCTGTGCAACCCACCCAGCCGGTCAATCCGCTCGGCGCCGGGGCGCAGCATGAGGTGATAGGTGTTGCCCAACAGGATATCGGCCCCCGTCGCGCGCACGCTTTCGGGCATCATTGCCTTGACAGTGGCGGCCGTGCCCACCGGCATGAAGGCCGGCGTGCGGATCTCGCCGCGCGGCGTGGAAATCACCCCGCTGCGCGCAAGCCCGTCACGCGCCTGCATCTCGAAACTGATCTGCGCCGTCATAATTTGACCCCTATCTGCTTTTACCCCCCCTTAAAGCGATTTACCCCAGCTTGTAAAACGGCCAAAAGGGCCGCATCTTGCAAAAGTGCCCTTTGCGGCAGTTCGCGTAAATTTTGAGGGCCCTAAATGTTAGAAGATCAGATTATGGAACTGCTGTCGTCCAACCTGCTTTATATCCTGTTGGCGGCGTTGATCATCATCACCGTGCTGCGCAGCGTCAAGATCGTTCCGCAATCCGAACAATACGTGATCGAACGCTTTGGCCGCCTGCATGCCGTCCTTAAACCCGGCATCAACATGATCGTGCCGTTTCTTGACAAGGCCGCGCATCGCATCTCGATCCTTGAACGCCAATTGCCGACCGCCGGTCAGGATGCGATCACCAAGGATAACGTGTTGGTGCGGGTCGATACCTCGGTGTTTTACCGCATCACCGAGCCGGAAAAGACCGTCTACCGCATCCGCGACGTTGACGCCGCCATCGCCACCACCGTGGCGGGCATCGTGCGCGCCGAAATCGGCAAGATGGATCTCGATGAAGTGCAATCCAACCGCAACGAGATGATCGGCACCATCAAGCAACTGGTCGAAAGCGCCGTCGATGACTGGGGCATCGAGGTGACGCGCGCCGAGATCCTTGACGTGAACCTTGATCAGGCGACCCGCGACGCGATGATGCAACAGCTGAACGCCGAGCGCGCCCGCCGCGCCCAGGTGACCGAGGCCGAAGGCGCCAAACGCGCGGTTGAGTTGAACGCCGACGCCCAGCTTTACGCCGCCGAACAGATCGCCAAGGCCCGCCGTATCGCCGCAGATGCCGAGGCCTATGCCACCAGCGTCGTCGCCAGGGCCATCGCCGAAAACGGCATCGAGGCCGCGCAATATCAGGTCGCGTTGAAACAGGTCGAGGCGCTCAATGCGCTTGGCGCAAGCCCGTCTTCGTCGACCATCCTTGTGCCCGCAAGCGCGCTTGAGGCCTTTGGCGACGCCTTCAAGATGCTGAAAGGCAAGGCATGATGCTGGGCGGGGTGGCACTCTGGTCGCTCTGGTGGGTCTGGCTTGCCGCCGCCCTTGCGCTTGGCATCTTTGAGGTGCTTGCACCGGGCTTCATCTTTCTGGGCTTTGCCATCGGCGCGGCGCTTGTCGGGCTTTTGCTTTTGACGCCGCTCACACCGGGCTTTGCCGCCCTTCTGGCGATCTTCGCGGTGCTCTCGTTGATCGCATGGCTTGTCCTGCGCCGGTTTTTCCGCGCCCCCGGCGGCAACGCCCGCAGGGTTGAGAGTGACATCAACGACTAGGCAACCGCCCGCCGGGTCACCCTTGAGTTTTCCGCCCATCCGTGATGTGACTGCGGCGCACTGTGCGCGGGGATGCGCGTGGCTTTGATCCAGACCTTGCCAAGGAGGCATATTTCATGACTGCACCCGAAACTCCGCAGCCGCTGCAATTTGGCTGGGAAGAATGGGTTGCCCTGCCCGAACTCGGCGTGCCTGCCCTCAAGGCCAAGGTCGATACCGGCGCGCGCACCTCGGCGCTGCATGCGTTTGACATCGAGACCTTTGGCCCGGCGTCAAAGCCCAAGGTGCGCTTTACCGTCCACCCGATTCCGGGGCGCGACGACCTTGTGATCCCCTGCTCGGCGACGATCATCGACCGGCGCGATGTGACCTCGTCAAACGGCGAGCGCGAACTGCGCTATGTGATCTCGTCCAACCTCAATGTGGGTGACGAAAGCTGGCCGATCGAGATCACCCTGACCAACCGCTCGAGTATGGCAAGCCGGATGCTCTTGGGGCGCCAGGCGCTAAAGGATCATATCTCGATCGTCGCCACCGACCGGTTTTTACAACCCGAGCTTAGCTATGATGTCTATCACAGCGCCCGCATGCGCAACGAACAGCCCAAGCGCGCCTTGCGCATTGCCGTTCTGAGCCGCGAGGACAATTATTCGACCCGCCGCCTTGTCAGCGAAGGCGAAGCGCGCGGTCATACCGTCGAGGTGATCAACACCACCCGCTGTTACATGGCGATCAACGCCCTCGCCCCCGAGGTGCATTACGACGGCAAGCGCCTGCCCCGGTTTGACGCGGTGATCCCGCGCATTGGCGCGTCGATCACGCCCTATGGCACCGCCATCATCCGCCAGTTTGAAACCATCGGCACCTATTGCGTGAATTCCAGCGCCGGCATCACTTCGAGCCGGGACAAGCTTTATGCCCATCAACTCATGGCGCGCGCCAAGATCGGCATGCCCAACACCGCCTTTGCCGCCTCGCCGCATGACACCTCGAACCTGATGGGCCTTGTCGGCACCGCGCCGCTTATCGTCAAACTTCTGGAATCGACCCAGGGCAAGGGCGTCGTTCTGGCCGAGACCAAAAAGGCCGCCGAATCCGTGATCGACGCCTTTCGCGGCCTCAAGGCCAACTTTCTGGTGCAGGATTTCGTCAAAGAGGCGGCGGGCGAAGATATCCGCTGTCTGGTGATCGGTGGCAAGGTGGTGGGCGCGATGAAGCGCACCGGGGCCGAGGGCGATTTCCGCTCGAACCTGCATCGCGGCGGCTCTGCCAAGGCGGTGCGCATCACCAAGATTGAACGCGACACGGCGATCCGCGCGGCGAAAGTGTTCGATCTCAACATGGCCGGCGTCGATCTCTTGCGTTCGGAAGCAGGACCAAAAGTGCTCGAGGTCAACTCGTCCCCCGGTTTCGAGGGCATCGAAGGCTCGACCGGCAAGGATATCGTTGGCGCGCTCTATGATCTGATCGAATCCCGCGTGCGCCCCGCGCCCGTGCGCCGCCGAAAATCCAGCAAAACCGCCGAAGACTGAACAGCGTGGCGCGCGCCTCTGGACGACGCGCGCTATAAACCCTATATGTTTGGTCAGGATAACCCGCAGGACACGATGATGAACAATAGCCCCGAACCCCTCGAAGGCGCGCCGCTGATTGCCCCCTCAAGCACCGATCACCCGCTTTATGATCAGGTGGTCGAGGCCTGCCGCTCGGTCTATGACCCGGAAATTCCGGTCAATATCTATGACTTGGGCCTGATCTATACGATTGATATTGATGGCGAAAACGCCGTCAAAATCGCCATGACACTGACCGCGCCCGGCTGTCCGGTGGCGGGCGAAATGCCCGGTTGGGTCGCCGAGGCGATCGAGCCGCTGGCGGGCATCAAGCATGTCGATGTCGCCCTTGTCTGGGAACCGCCCTGGGGCATGGACATGATGAGCGATGAAGCCCGGCTTGAACTTGGCTTTATGTAATTTAACCAACGGATTGGAAGACAAACCTCATGTTTGGCATCCCCGGAAAACAGGCCGTCACCATCACCCCGGCCGCCGCTGCACAAATCGCGAAGCTGATGGGCCGTGATGGCCATCAGGGGCTGCGCATTGGCATCAAGAAAGGCGGCTGTGCGGGCATGGAATACACCATGGAATACGTCACCGAGGTCGACTTGCATGACGAGGTGGTCGAAACCGACGGCGCGCGCGTGATGATCGCCCCGATGGCGCAGATGTTCCTGTTCGGCACCGAAATCGACTACGAAGTGTCGCTGCTTGAATCGGGGTTCAAGTTCAACAACCCCAATGTGACCGAGGCCTGTGGCTGCGGTGAATCGATCAAATTCGCGGATATGTAATCCGCTCCTGCCCTCAAAAATCTCGGATATCCCCCCTGACAC
>JAVVFB010000219.1:0-5465 GCA_032251095.1 Roseovarius sp.
GGGTTGAGTTCCGCGACGGGCTCCGCCAGATTCAAACCGCCGCCTGATCAGGCGTCACCAACTTTTGCGCATATCTCATGGGCAGGTGACATCAGCTATGTGTGGACCCGTGAAGGCTGGCTCTATCTGGCTGTCATACTTGATCTACACTCAAGGCGCGTGATTGGCTGGGCCGTGTCGAGCCGCATGAAGCGTGACCTGGCGATCCGGGCCTTGAACATGGCAATTGCATTGCGGCGACCGCCGAAGGGCTGCATCCATCACACCGACCGTGGCAGCCAATACTGTTCTCACGACTATCAAAAACTGATGCGCCAGCACGGCTTCAAGGTGTCGATGAGCGGTATGGGCAATGGCTATGACAACGCCCCCGTCGAGACCTTCTTCAAGACGATCAAAGCTGAGATGTTATGGCAGCGATCATGGAAAACGCGCAGGGACGCCGAGATCGCCATCTTCGAATACATCAACGGCTTCTACAATCCGCGACGCAGGCATTCAGCACTCGGCTGGAAAAGCCCATTGGCCTTCGAAGCAAAGGCTGCATAAATGAGCACTCGGAGCGGCACGAAAGCGTGACAGGTCCACCGCGCAAAGCGGCGCGCCAGTAGCGGGTTAACCTTCCCCAGCGGCAGAACATCTGCAAAGCCGCGCTCAAGGACGGCGTGGTAAGTACCGCGCTCCGGGCAAACGATTCAGCGGCGGAGTTGGCAAATTGCGCCGCCTCTCCCGTGCTCAGGCGATGCGCATCGAGCATGTCTTTCGAGATGTCGATTCCGATGGTCGCCTTGTTCATCTTCGCGTGTCCCACGCTTGTCATAGAGCGCTTCGTGCCGCTCTGTATCCGTTCAGGCCTCAGGCGAGGACGATGGCTGATCACACTCTAAAACGGTCCCTCACGACCAAGCCCGTGACGACCCAGCCACCGCCAGCGCACACCATGAATGGCCTGGCGCGCGCTGGCTCTTTCTTCGCACAAGAGCCGAGATCAGCATAAGACAAGCATGTTGTTCACAAGTGGGAACCGGTTTTGAGCGATCCGAACATGTTAAACCAACACGCTCTAAGCCACGCGCGTCACCAAAACATCAAGGGCGCCCCAACCGGTGCCCCTTTTTCATGCCTGCGAGATTCTGTTTCTTCTGGCCCTAAATATCCTGGGGGTTTGGGGGCTAGCCCCCAAGGCCTGCGTGGCCCGAACGCAAACTACCCTGCGCGGCCTTCGGGCCGCTCTCCCCTTAAAAACCTCTAGAGCATGCTGCTCAAAAGTGGAAACCGGTTTTGAGCTTGTCGAACATGCGAAATCAATAGGTTGAAGCATGTCGCGTGAATGCGAATGAACGCGACATGCTCTAGACTGAAACCCCGCGCCGCCCCGCCAGATCGGTGAAATACTGCCAGGCCACACGACCGGATCGCGATCCGCGCGTCGCCTGCCACTCGATGGCCTCGGCGCGCAGAGTGGCGTCGTCAATCTCGACACCATGCGCATCGCAATAGCCCCGGATCATCGCAAGATACTGGTCCTGATCACAGGCATGGAACCCAAGCCAAAGCCCAAAGCGATCCGACAATGACACCTTTTCCTCGACCGCCTCAGAGGGGTTGATGCCCGACGATCGCTCATTCTCGATCATGTCGCGCGGCATCAGGTGGCGCCGGTTTGAGGTGGCATAAAACACCACATTCTCGGGCCGCCCCTCAATCCCGCCATCCAGAACCGCCTTGAGGGATTTGTAATGCTGATCGTCATGGCTGAACGACAAGTCATCGCAAAACAGCACAAACCGCTCGCCACTGTCACGCAGCAACGATAGCAAACGGGTCACCGTCGGCAGGTCCTCGCGCTGCAACTCGACGATCTTGAGCGATAGCCCTTGCCCAAGAACGGCGGCATGCACCGCCTTCACAAGGCTGGATTTTCCCATCCCGCGTGCGCCCCACAACAGCGCGTTATTGGCCGGAAGGCCGCGGGCGAACTGAAGTGTATTCTCAAGCAGGGTATCTCGGGCGCGGTTGATACCGACCAAAAGCCGCATCTCGACCCGGCTGACCTTTGGCACCGCCTCAAGACGATCAGGGCTGACATGCCACACAAACGCGTCGGCGCCTGCGAAATCGGGGGCCTGCATCGGTGCCGGGCTGATCCGTTCCAAGGCGGCGGCGATACGTTCCATCGGGTCGGTGGTCATCTAGCTTTTACCCTTGTCGTCCTCATCCCCGGCCATGACATCGGCCAGCGGATCATCAGGGTCAAAGTCCTCGTCTTCATCGTCCTCCATCCAGAGACCCTGAGCGCGTAACTCGGCCTCGCGCTTGCGCTCAACCCGAGCCACAAGCTGGATCGAAATCTCGTAGAGGCCATAGACGACAACGAAGAGGATCACTTGGGTGATCACATCCGGCGGCGTGACAAGTGCGGCGAGGATCAGGATCGCCACAACCGCATATTTGCGCACGCTGCGCAGACCAACCGCGCTGACCAGACCGGCCTTGCCCATCAAGGTCAACAGCACCGGAAGCTGAAAGCACATTCCGAAGGCGACGATGAACTTGATGGTCAGGCTAAGATATTCCTGGGCCGAGCCCTGAAACACGACCGATAGCGGTGCCGCGCCCTTGACGCCATCCACCGCCTCGCCCTCACCGCCAAACTGCTGGAAGCCAAGGAAAAAGTCATAGGCCAGCGGCGTGACCACATAAAACGCAAACGATGCGCCAAGGATGAACATGAAGGGTGAAGCCACCAAAAAGGGCAAGAACGCGCCCTTTTCGGATTTATAAAGACCGGGGGCCACAAAGCGCCACATCTGATTGGCGATATAGGGAAAGGCCAACATGAATCCGCCCAGAAGCGAAACCTTGATGGCAACGAAAAACCCCTCTTGCGGGCTGATGAAAATCAGGTCGCAGTCCTGACCCCGGTCAGCCAGCACCGAACACAGCGGCTCGGTCAGGAAATTGAAAATCGGTGTCGCCATGGTGAAACAGATCACCATGCCGATGATAAAGGCCACGACCGAATGGATCAGCCGCGTGCGCAGTTCCGCCAGATGTTCAATCAGCGGTGCGCTGCTGTCTTCAATCTCGTTGTTGGAACTCATGCCTTGTCCCCGGCATTTGCTTTCGGGCTCGCCTTGGCTTTGGGAGCCGCCTTTGGTTTCGCCGCCGCCTTGGCTTTGGGTGCCGCCTTGGGCTTGGGCGCCGCCTTGGCTTTGGGTGCCGCCTTTGGTTTCGCCGCCGCCTTGGCTTTGGGCGTGGCGACCTCTGCCTTGGTGGCCTCTGCTTCGGCCTCTGCGGCCTTGCGGTTGCTGGCCATTTCGGCGGCCTTTTCACGGATCTTGTCGGCCTGCGACTGGCGCTCTTCGCTCAGCGCCGGCGTGACACTGTCCTTAAGATCGCGGGTCATGCCGTCTGTGGTCTTCTTGACCTCATCCATGGCGCTTTTCATCGGATTGGCCGCCTTGCGCAACGTGTCCTGAATGTCACCCACACCAGAGTCATCCGCCGCGTCATTCATGGCGCGGCTGAATTCACGGGCCATGCCCTTGGCCTTGCCCACGAATTTACCAACCGCCCGAAACATACCGGGCAGGTCTTTCGGGCCCACGACGATCAACGCCACGATGCCGATCAGCAGCAGCTCGGTCCAGCCCAGGTCGAACATATGAGGTTCAGACCTTGTCTTTGTCGTTCGCCGGCGTCACGTCGCGCGCGGCTTCGACCGACTCTTTGGTTTCGTCTTCAAGCTCTTTGTTGCCCTCGGAGACGCCCTTTTTGAACGAGGTGATCCCCTTGCCCACTTCGCCCATCAGCGACGAAATCTTGCCGCGCCCGAAAAGCACAAGCACCACAACGGCGATAAGAAGAAGCCCGGGAAGGCCAATGTTGTTCAGCATGTCTATCTCTCCCTGTCTCGGGGGCAGAGTAACGCCCCCGGCAATTTCACTGGTTTTATCTAGTCGTTCAAAGCGGCGGTTGGAAGCACCAAAGCACCAGAACGCATGGAATTTTACAATCCATGCCCATCGACAAAGCATGCCCGCCCGCCGGGTGCCCCACCAGATACCACCCAGGGCCCCGGAATGCGCTCTCGGGGTCGGCGGAGAGGCGCAAGGCTAGCCCTCGCCCTGTGCCTCGGCGCGCGACTTGCCGCTGACATTCATCGCCAGTGTCGCGGCCATGAATTGATCAAGGTCGCCATCAAGCACGCCCTTGGTGTCAGAGGTTTCCACATTGGTGCGCAGATCCTTGACCATCTGATAGGGCTGCAACACGTAAGATCGGATCTGATTGCCCCAGCCGGCATCGCCCTTGGCATCATGCGCGGCGTTGATGGCGGCGTTGCGACGGTCAAGCTCCATCTGATAAAGCCGCGATTTCAGTGCCTTCATGGCGATATCGCGGTTCTGGTGTTGTGATTTTTCCGAACTGATCACCACGATGCCGGTGGGATGGTGGGTGATGCGCACAGCCGAGTCGGTGGTGTTCACATGCTGACCGCCCGCGCCCGAACTGCGGTAGGTGTCGATGCGGATGTCGCTTGGGTTCACCTCGATTTCGATATTGTCATCCACCACCGGGTAAACCCAGACCGAGCAGAACGAGGTATGCCGCTTGGCCGCCGAATCAAACGGTGAAATCCGCACAAGCCGATGCACGCCGGATTCCGATTTCAGCCAGCCATAGGCGTTATGTCCGCTGATCTTGTAGGCGGCCGATTTGATCCCCGCCTCGTCGCCGGCACTCTCGGATTGAAGCTCGACCGTATAGCCGCGCTTTTCCGCCCACCGCACATACATCCGCGCCAGCATCGAGGCCCAGTCACAGGATTCCGTGCCCCCCGCCCCGGCGTTGATTTCAAGGAAGGTGTCATTGGCATCCGCCTCGCCATCAAGCAGCGCCTCAAGCTCTTTGGCGGCGGCCCGCTTGGCCAGCACCTTGAGCGCAGATTCGGCCTCGGCAATCACCTCTGCGTCATCTTCCATTTCGCCAAGCTCGATCAAGCCGGTGTTATCGGCCAGTTCTTGCTTGATCTCGTCATGGGTTGCCAGAGCGTCAACAAGCGCCTGGCGCTCGCGCATCAGCTTTTGCGCCTTTTCCGGGTCATCCCAAAGGGTCGGGTCCTCGACCCGCGCATTGAACTCCTCAAGCCGGTGCTGGACGGTGTCCCAGCCCATCCGCTGGCGCAAAAGCTCCAGCGACTTTTCGATCTCGGCTACAATGTTCTGGGTTTCTGCGCGCATTTGGGCTTCCTTGACTGCTCAGATGCGGGTGATAGCGCAGCGCGCAGCGCCGGGCAAGATCACCCAACCCTTTGCGCGCCGCAATCGCGCAAGCGCGTCAATAAAGCCCGCCCGAACTCATCGAGCCAAAGCTTGCCTTGCCGCCGACCTTGGCCTTTTCCCCGGTCGAGGTGATCACCTCCTGCACGGTTTCGGACCGTCCCGAGGTATAAAGATCAA
>JAVVFB010000021.1:0-22527 GCA_032251095.1 Roseovarius sp.
GGTTTCGCTGACATCAAACCGCGCGGGCGCGGCATCGGCCATCGGCCCGGTGGCGTGGCTGTCTTCCAGCCCTTCAAAGGCCACTACGATCTGATCACGCAAGTCACGAAACCATGCGGCCGCGCGCTTTTTCTCTGTGGTAAAGTCTTCGCTCATCTTCGCCTCTTTACTGTTCTGCCATGCTCGCGCTCCGAACGCCGGCGCGGCCGCCTGTAAGGGCGGACAAGCCCTGCCCCATTAATGCGCCGGAGAGGTCACAGGATCAAGCAATGTGCGCCCGCCATCCAGCGTCATGATCTGACCGGTCATAAAGGCCGAACCGTCGCAGGCAAGGTATTGCACCGTCTCGGCAAGCTCGGCGGGCGACGCAATCCGCCCAAGCGGGGTATGGCATTCGATATCCGAGCGGTATTCATCGTGCTCGCGCAGCGAGTCCTTGAGCGATGCGCTCATCACCGAGCCGAAGGCGACGGCGTTCACCCGGATCCGATGGGGCGCAAGCGCGACGGCAAGACTGCGCGTCATCTGATCAAGCGCCGCCGAGGAAATCGAATAGGCCAAAAGTTCGGGATGTGTGCGACGCGCGGCAATCGAGGACAGGTTGACGATGGTGCCGGCCACGCCTTCACGCGCCCCTTCGGCCTGTTTGATCATCCGGTTGGCGACCTGCTGGCTCATCCGCAGGGCGGTCAGCAGGTTTTGCTGCAACAACATTTCGACCGCATCATCGTCGGGGTTGAGCGCATCTGACGGCACCACCTGCCGACAGGCATTGACAAGGATATCCACCCCCTCGAAGGCGTCGATCGTCGCCGACAACAGATTGGCCTGGGCCAGTTTTTCACGCAAATCGCCAGCGAAGTAGCGGATATTGCGGCTCTCGTCATTCTCGCCCAACTCCTTGATCAGGCGCTCTTCGTCCATATCCGCGAACATCACATTCGCGCCCTTGTCGGCAAAATGCCGCCCGATCGCGAGGCCGATGCCATTGGCCCCGCCGGTCACGATGGCGGTTTTACCAGAGATGGAAAATGACATGGAATGCGCCTTTCAAGTTGATTCTGTCCTGCCCAACCTAAGCCAAGTCACCGCCCCTTGCGAGCCGGGCGCGCCGCGCGCAGAACCTTGAAGCGGGTATTGCCCGCAACCTCTTCGACCTGGGCAAAGTTTTGCGCCAGGGCCGCCTCATAGGCCAAGTGCCGATTGGCCACCAGCCAAAGCTGCCCACCGGGTTTCAGCATCCCCGCCGCCGCGCGGATAAAGGCCCGTCCAAGATCGGGCTCGGCGGTGCGCGTGGTGTGAAACGGCGGGTTCATGATCACCGCATCAACCGCACTTTCGGGCGTCCAGCGCGTCGCATCATCCCAATGGAACCGCACGCGCGGATCGCTGAGGTTCTGCCGGGCACAGGCAAGCGCCGCATGATCAGCCTCGACCAGATCAAGCCGTGCAATCGTGTCCCGCTCAAGCGCGCGCGCACTCAGATAGCCCCAGCCACCGCCAAGATCGACCACATGCGCGCCCATCTTGACCGGCAAATGGTCGCCTAGAAAGCGCGAGGCGGGATCAATTCCATCCGCCGAAAACACCCCCGGCGCGGTGACAAAGCCGCCCTCGACGGGCTCTGGCGTGCCTGCTGCCCAATCGGCGAATTCCGGCCCGGCGGCAAAGCAGAATATCTTGCCATGTGCCTTGGACAATGGCGCGCTGACCGTGGTGCGGCGGCGACATTCCTTGAGCATCGATTCGATGCCATCGGTCTTGGCCCCATCCACGATCACCGGCCCGTCCGTCACCGCTGCGGCCTGCGCCACCAAGGCGCGCGCCAGGGCCTTGGCACGCGGCAAACACACCACCGCCGCGCCATAGCGCCCCTCGGGCACGACCGCGCAGGCATAGCCAAGACCGGCAAAATAATCAGTATCCGGCTTAAATCCGGTGATCACCTCGACCCGGTCTTGCGGCAAGGCGCGCAAATCGGCACCGACGCGCGGCGCAAATACTGCAATACGCCCGGCATCGGGAAGGGCAACGCTGCCCTCGGCAAGGGCAAGCGTCAGGCGAATGGGATCAGCCACTTATTCTTTTTCCATTGTGCATTGCAGCGGATGCTGGTGACGGCGGGCAAAATCCATCACCTGCGCCACCTTGGTTTCCGCGATTTCATGGCTGAATACGCCGACCACCGCGAGGCCCTTTTTATGCACCGTCAGCATGATCTCGAACGCCTCGGCGTGGTTCATGCCAAAAAACCGCTCAAGCACGGCAACGACGAATTCCATCGGGGTGTAATCGTCATTCAGCAGCAAGACCTTGTAAAGCGGCGGGCGCTTGGTCTTGGGGCGTGTTTCCACCACGACCGAGGGGTCACCCTCGTCCTCTCTCGGTCCGGCCATTCTGATCAGTCGCTCAATCATCTGTGTCGCTGTGCCAGTTGGGTTTGGGGAACGTGGTTTGCTTTGGCTTTCTATATAACTTTTACAGCCCGGTAGAAAAGGGGGGCTGGGTGAAAGAAAAGGTCACGGCCCAAGGGGCGCAACAAGCTGTGCCATCGCGTCACCGGGCAAGGTGATCACGAAGCGCCCGCACATCACCTAGGTTTTGCGCAGGATGTCGGAATAAAGCAGCATCCCGCAGGCCAATAGATCCCGCTCGATCCGGCCCCAAAGCGCGCCCATGCCAATCGGGTCGGTCCCGGTCTGCGCCGCAATCTCGGCAAGGCTGCGCCGCCCGTCGATCAGGGCGATCAGCGGCGCGGCGCCCTTGGGCAGGCTCAGAGATAGGTCTAGCCCAGCAAAGCTAAGCCGGGGCTCCTGCCCCTGCGCGATGGCGCGCGCAAGATCACCGGCGCCGACGCCCTTGAGATGCGGCACCAGCGCGCGATTGCTTCCGCTGGCGGGCGCGCGGGCCTCGCTTGCACGGACGGCATAGCCCACATGGGTCTTGATCGTCCCGCGCAGCTTTTCGGCCAGCGCCATCTGTTCCAGCGCGCCAAGATGCTCGGGCACCTCCGTGATCCGTGACAGATCATAAAGCGCCGACATGGTAAAGCCGCTTAGGTGCCAGCCTGCCGCGCCCATCACCTCGGCCAAATCCATCACGTCAAAGGCGCGGTCCTGACTGTGCAACAACAGGTCGTAAAACCCCGCATCGCTGTCCTTGTGATCGCCAAGGTTGATATTGGCGCGAAACGGGTGGCCTTCGGGCAGGGCCGCAACCAGCTTTTTGGCCGCCTTCAGTCGCGCCTCGGGCGCCATCCCCTCGTAAAGCGTGCCAAACGCCTCTTGCAGCGGATAAACCCTGGAGCGCCCATAAGGCGCATAAACCATGAACCCCATGCCGCCGCCCGGCGCCAGCGCCGCCAAAAGCGCCTCGAACCCCGCCTGCGGCTCGGGCAGATGATGCAGAACGCCACAACAATCAATATAGTCGAACCGCCCCAGATCGGCGGCGTCCAGCAAACTTCCGGTGACAAAACGGATCCCCTCAAGCCCGCGCACCTTGGCGCGCGCCTCGGCCACCTTGCGCGACGCGATGGACAGATCCACATAGGTCAGATCAAGCGCCCGCCCGGCACTCTTCATCATCTGCGCCAGCTGAATAAGCCCATCGCCGGTGCCGCCCCCCGCCACCAGCGCCCGCAGCGGTGTTGACCAGTCCCGCTTGCCGCCAAAGATGAAATGATCAATCTCAAGCACATGCGAGGGCGAGCCGCTGATCAGCCGCTTTTTCTCATCGCGCGGGTTGCGCTCGGGATAGGGATAGGCCTCGTATTGCGCCTTGACCTCACTCATGCTGGCCTCATCTCTTGCGCGCGGCGCGTGGGCCCCGGCTATTTCACCGTTCCCGAAATACTCAAATTCCGCACCTGTGACCAGACGCCTTGCGGTGTCTTACTTGAACAGCTTGCGCAACTTGCGCTTGGCAGTTTCCTCAAGCTTGTCCTTCACCGCATCCTCAACGGACTGGCCTTCCTCAACGCTCACTCCAAGCTTTTTCTCGACCGCACGGTTGACCTCTTCCTTGGCCTTGCTTTCAAGCTTCTTGCGCTCTTCCTTGAGGTTCATGTCAATCGCCTTTTCCAGATCGGGCGTGATCCGCGGATTGGCCCAAGGCCCCCTGATCCGTACCGGAATGGCAAGCCCGCGGCGGTTTTCCCCTTCAAGCAACACTGGCGTGAACAGGTAATCAATATCACGCGCCCCAAGCCCGACACGTCCCTTGCCGGTGGCCTTGGCCAACGGCAGGTTCATCAACAGGTCGTTGTTGAACAGGTTGCCCTTATCCATGGTGAAACTGGCGCTCATCTCGTCAAACACCGTGGTGCCGCCGGTCATGTCGCCCGAGCGCATCAACCGATCCAGATCAAAGCCGCTGATCACCCCGCGCCCGGTCTTGACCGCGCCTTTGCCGCTCAGGCTGTTCATGATGGCATGCACCGAGCCCCCCGATCCCAAGAAGTTGAGACTGCCATCGCCGCGCGCGGAAAACCGGCTCACATCAATCGCATCGGCAAGGAATGTCTCAAGGTTGATACCACCGACATTCATATTGCCCCCCACCGACAGGCCAGAGCGGTTGTTGAGCACGAATTCGCCGGTCACCAACCCCTCATAGGCGCGCAATTCACGCAGGGCAAAGACCGCGCGCGAGCGGTCAAGCGTCATCAGGGTTCGGGTCTTGCCAAGCTTGAGATCGCCCAGATTGACACTATCCGCCACAAGCGCCACCTCGCCATTGGCAAGCGCCAAGGCACTGGCATCAATCGCCGCTTTGGACCAGCCGCTATCGTCACCTCCACCGCCGCCAGTGCTATCGGCCCCGGCAAGCGACGACAGATCAAGCGTGCCGGCATTGAGCTGTGCATTCACCCGCGGCACCTTTTCGCCAAGCGCGATATCTGCCGCGCCCGCGATCTGATTGCCGCCAAGCGCTAACGCAAGATTGCGCAGCGACAGGCGCATGTCGTCGGTCAGGGTGATCTGGCTGCTGCCCTTGATGCTGCGGCCAAGCCCCTTGGGCACGTCCACCGCGCCAAGGCCAAGCCCCGCCATAAACCCCGGCGTGCTGGTGATATCGACGTCAAGGCGGCCTTCAAGCTGTGGCTGCAACCCGACCCGCCCGGCAAAGCCAAGGCTGCCGCCCGGCGCTGTCAGATTGGCCTTAACTCCGGTCACCGCCCCGTCAAGAAACCGGCCGACCTCGTCAAGGTGACCTTTGATGCGCACCGCCTCGCCCGCCGGGCGCAGCGTGGCCTCGAACGTCGCGGTGCCGTCATAGCTTGGCCAGCGAAGCTCGAAATCCATGTTGCGGAAATCCTGCACCTCGCCGGTGCCGTGATCGGTGTATTTTAGCGACGCGCCGGTGATCAAAGCCCGATCAAGCGTCAGGGCAAGCCGTTTGGATTGCGCCGGTGCGCCACCCTCGCCCGATTGCCCCGAAGGCGCCACCCCCTCAACCCCAAGCTCCCAGTTGACGCGGCCATTGGCGGCGCGCTCAAGCTCAATCTTGGGGTTCACCATCTCAAGCCCGGTGATGCGGATATCGCCGCCAAACAAGGCATTCGGCTCAACCCCGATCTTGAGGCTGTCGGCGCGCAGCATCGGCCCCGCCTTGGACCACTCGGCATTGGCCACCTCGACCACGCCGGTGCTGACGCCCAGAACCGGGTAAAAGCTGATCTTGGTGTCGCCCTGCATGGTCACCTTGCGACCCGTGGCGCTGCTGATCTGATCCGCCGCGATGCGCGCGATCCGGTCCCCCGGCAAGAGGAAAAGCGACCCCACCATGATCACCACGACCACAATCAACAGCCCGATCAGCCGAAACACCCAACGCATCGCAAACCCCCTTTTTCGTCCTGGCCCAAGTGTAGGCCCGCCGCGCGCACCGGGGCAACCGCTTTTGGATCACGTCTTGCGTCGTGCAATCCTCTTCCCACATCCCCTTCCCCCCGGCGCGCGCAAGCGGTATGAGGCGGGCATGTCACAAAACCCACCAAGCCTGCGCCCGGATCTGGCGCCCCGCGCCAAACTGACCGATACCCCCCGCAAGGGCCAGCCGACCATCGGCATGGTCAGCCTCGGCTGTCCCAAGGCGCTTGTGGATAGTGAACGCATCCTGACCCGGTTGCGCGCCGAGGGCTATGGCATCTCGCCCGATTACACCGGGGCCGATGCGGTGATCGTCAACACCTGCGGCTTTCTCGATAGCGCCAAGGCCGAAAGCCTTGATGCCATCGGCGAGGCCCTGGCGGAAAACGGGCGCGTCATTGTCACCGGATGCCTTGGCGCCGAGCCGGAGTATATCCGCAAGCATCACCCGCGCATTCTGGCCGTCACAGGGCCGCATCAATACGAACAGGTGCTGGATGCCGTGCACGCCGCCGTGCCGCCCTCGCCCGATCCGTTCATCGACCTTTTGCCCGCCTCGGGCGTAAGCCTGACACCGCGCCATTACAGCTATCTCAAGATTTCCGAGGGCTGTAATCACAAGTGCAAGTTCTGCATCATCCCCGACATGCGTGGCCGCCTTGCGTCACGCCCGGCCCATGCGGTGCTGCGCGAGGCCGAAAAGCTTGTCGAGAATGGCGTGAAAGAGCTTTTGGTGATCTCACAGGACACAAGCGCCTATGGCGTCGATATCAAACATGCCGAGGCGAACGGGCACCGCGCCCATATCACCGATCTGGCGCGCGATCTGGGTTCGCTCGGGGCCTGGGTGCGGCTGCATTACGTCTATCCCTATCCGCATATGCGCAACCTTATTCCGCTGATGGCCGAGGGGCTTGTGCTGCCCTATCTCGATATCCCGTTCCAGCATGCCCACCCCGAAACGCTGCGCCGGATGGCCCGCCCTGCCGCCGCCGCGCGCACGCTGGATGAGATCGCCGCCTGGCGCGCGATCTGCCCCGATCTGACCCTGCGCTCGACCTTTATCGTCGGCTATCCGGGCGAGACCGAGGCCGAGTTCCATACCCTTCTCGATTGGCTAGACGAGGCGCAACTTGATCGCGTTGGCTGTTTTCAATACGAAAACGTCGCCGGCGCGCGCAGCAACGATTTGCCGGATCATGTGCCCGATGAGATCAAACAGGACCGCTGGGATCGCTTCATGGAAAAGGCGCAAGCCATTTCCGAGGCCAGGCTTGCGGCCAGGGTCGGCCAGCGGATCGACGTGATCATCGACGACATCGACAGCGACGGCATCGCCACCTGCCGCACCAAGGCCGACGCCCCCGAGATCGACGGCAATCTGTTTATTGATGAAGGCACCGATGGGCTGTCGGTCGGAGATATCATTACCGTTGAAGTTGATGAGGCTGGGGAGTATGATTTGTGGGGCCGCGTTTCATCGAATTAGGGCATGTTGCTCAAAATTAGGAACCGGCTTTGAGCTTCTCTAACATGCAAAATCAATAGCTTAGAGAGTGTCGCGCAAATTCCAGTGAACGCGACCTGCTCTAGTTTTAAACATTTTCGGACAGGCGGTTTTTCTGCCCTGCGGATATAGCGTTCGCGAGCCGTCGACCTAACGCAAGGCGGTCCTGCGCCGAACCGCTGGATGGTGCAGGACCGGCGCCTCCGGCTTGATTACGGTCCAGAGTGGCAAGACAACCCTGGCGCCAATTATCCAACGGTTGATACCTCCCGTAGGGTGGGTGAAACCCACGCGCCGCTTGCAAAGACACGTTTGCCCCTACCGAAACCCAAAAACCGCCCTACCTTCTCCGTTAAAGGAGGCCCCCACATGACCCGCGAAACCCAAGTCCTTTATAACTCCCGTTGCCCCCTCTGCCGGGCCGAGATTGAGCATTATGCGGGCTATGCCACGCGCCATGACCTGCCGATCACCTTTCATGATCTCAACACCCGCGAGCTTGATCATTGGGGGATAAGCACCGATGCCGCCGCGCGCCGGTTGCATGTGCGCCGCGACGGGCGCATCGCATCGGGCGTTGAGGCCTTCGTGATGCTCTGGTCCGCGATGCCGCGCTATCGGCTGTTGGCGCGCGTGGTTGCGCTGCCGGGGCTGCGACACCTCGCCGGGGTGATCTATGACCGCATTCTCGCGCCCCGGCTTTACGCCCGACACCTTGCCCGCGAGCGCGGCAATTGCCCCAACGTCACCCTATAAAAGCCAAAAATCTCTGTCATCATGCTTTTGTTAAGGTTTTCCTGCGAAACAGGAGCAATGATTGATATGTCTTATCCAAATTACTCCCGGGCCGAACGCATGGCCGATGGCGCGGTTCATATCGTGGGCCTTCTGGCCGCCATTGCCGGTGTCAGCGTTCTGTTCGCCATGTGGGCGCTGCGGATGGATGGGGTCACGCTGGCCTCGACCATCGTTTATTCCGGCGCTTTGATCCTGATGCTGACCGCCTCGGCCACCTATCACCTGGCCGCTCATACCACCGCGCGCCCGATTTTGCGGCGCCTCGATCATGCGGCCATTTACCTTAAGATTGCGGGCACCTTCACCCCGCTGAGCGTGCTTTTGGGCACCGGCTTTGGCTATGTCATCCTGGCACTGGTCTGGGTACTGGCGCTGATTGGGGCGAGCGCCAAACTCTTGGCGAAACGCGGACAGATGACCACCGGCTGGCTTCCCTATGTGGCGCTTGGCTGGTTCGGTGTGGCGCTGTTTGTGCCGCTGATGGATATCCTGCCAAGCACGAGCATCTGGCTCATGATCTCGGGCGGGCTGCTCTATACGGGGGGGGGGGGGTGTTTTACGCTTGGGAAAACCTGCGCTTTGCCAATGCCATCTGGCATGTGTTTGTCGCCCTGGCCTCGGCCTGCTTTTTTCTCGGCATTTCGGGCGCTCTGGCCACAACGGTCTGAGGCGTGATTATGAACAGGGCGCCCGGGTCACCTTGGCACCCTCTCCAAATCCAGAGCGACGCTCAGGCGCGTTTGCCCGCCTTCAAAAGCGAGAATAAATCGACGTTTCGGCAATAGTCCGGTCCCTCCTCGACCACACTGTCTTGCGCCGCAAGCCAATGCCCGCAAGCTTCGGGATTCGCGCAGCCGGTACAGGCAAGCACCGCATCGCCAAGCTCACTTGGGCGCAACTGCCCCGCCATCATCTTTTCTTCCAGATCAACACCCAAAGTGTTGGCCATCCGGTCCACCAGATCGGCGTGATACTTTAATGTGGTCGTGCTTTGCATGCCCGTTCTCCTGTATCTTGGCTCAGGATGCGGGGCTTTGTGGAATTTGACTTTGACCTAGATCAAGCTGCTCGGTCCTCGAAATATGCGCGCACACAATCCTGGACATGGCGAAACCGATCGCCACCAAGCTTTTTACCACCATACCAACGGGTTACCACGATCACATGGTCGCGCAGATCGTCGCGTTCCAGCATCCGCAAAATCACCATACCGGCGCCGGATTCACCATCATCACCCTTGAGCGCCGTGCCATCCGCCAACAAAACCGCCCAGGTATTATGAGTCGCCCGGGCAAATTTCTTGTCGCGCTTGAGGTCTTTCAAAAAGGCCTCGACATCCTCGCGGCTGCGCACCGCGCCACCCGAGACCGCATAACTCGAGCCCCGATCGCTGATCACACCGCGCAATTGGCGCATGTTACAACCCGGCATTCACCCGACGCACGGTTTCAATCCGCTGCGCATTGGGCGGATGTGTGCCAAGGAAGCGATCGCCAGGATCAGGAATTTGCGTAAAGAACTCGGCCCCCTTCACCGGGTCATAGCCCGCCCTTTTGGTGATCAGCGTGCCAAGCGCATCGGCCTCAAGCTCGAAATTCTTGGAATAGCTGCGCGCGCCGACGCCCGCACCGATATCCACCGCCTGGTCGATCATCGTCGAGCTGGCCCCGGTCAGTGCCGCGAGACCACCCAGCAAGATCGCCCCCGCCGCCGCATTCTGTTGCTGGCGCGGGATGTGCCCCTCAATGTGATGTGCGGCCTCATGACTCATGACAAAAGCAAGCTCGTCTCGGTTGCGTACATCGGCAATCAACGCAAGCGTGAAAGCCAGAATCGGGCGCCCGGACTTATCAATGGTCTGATAGGCATTGGCCGGTTGGCCTTTGCGGTCATCCACCACGATCCGGAAGTCACAGTTTTGTCCCGATGTGCGGGCCCGGCATTCGCGCTCTGCTACGGGCTCCACCGTGCTTACAACCGTTTGGAATTGCTGAATTTTATTGCGCGTCGGCACCGAGGGCGCCTTTTGCACGGCTTTCACCGGGGCCGGGCGGCTTGCCTGCCCGGAGTCGACGGTCGACACACAACCCGCCATCGCAAGCAGGCCAAGAATGGGGAAGAAACGCATCATTAACCTCATTGTCCAACGCTCGTGACTGTATCTTTAACAGGGTTTGCCGCCCCTGACAGCCCCTTGCACCGGGCATGTCTGCGGACTTGCAAAGACCCGCCAACCCGCTAGGCTATACTCATGTTTTCAATTGAACACGAATTCGACGCAACCGTGATCACACTGGTCGATGAGGGGCCCGCCCCTCTGGGCGAAGATGTGATCGTGAACGCGTTTCAAGAATGCGTTACGGTCGAACAATACGATCCGCGCACGGATCAAACCCATGTGATCACCCTGTCAATGGCGCAACTGCGCGATCTGGGGGCGGCGCTTGATCTGCCCGAGGGCGTATACATGCAGGCCCCGAAAAAGTAACACAAAAGCCTGCGCGTCTCAGCTGTGCAACCTTGCCAGAACATGCGCCGCGGCGATGGTCGGGGTCATGTCACCTCTGGCCACACGCTCTGCGTAATCCTGCATCACGGCCTGCGCGCCGGGGGTGGCAAGCTGGGCCAAAAGGCCTTGGCGCACCTCTTCGCGAAACCAATAACGCGCCTGTTCGGCCCGCCGTCCGGCGAAATGACCGGTTTCGCGCCGCCAATTGACCAGCACCATCATCTCGTCCCAAGCATGGCGCAGCCCCTCTTCGTGAAGCGCCGAAACCGTTGTTGCCTTGGGAAATCCGTCGGGATCCTGCGGGCGTTTGCGCAACAGCCGCAGCGCGCCGGCATAATCCGAACAGGTCCGCAGTGCCGCCGGTTTGAGATCACCATCCGCCTTGTTCACAAGGATGATATCAGCCATCTCCATGATGCCGCGCTTGACCCCCTGCAATTCATCGCCCCCCGCCGGTGCCAGCAACAGGATGAACAGGTCAGACATTTCCGCCACCACGGTTTCGGACTGCCCCACCCCGACGGTTTCGATCAGCACCACTTCAAACCCGGCCGCCTCGCACAGGGTGACCGCCTCGCGGGTGCGCCGGGCCACACCGCCAAGATGCGACCGGCTTGGCGACGGGCGGATAAAGGCATTGGGATCGCGGCTTAGCCGATCCATCCGCGTCTTGTCACCCAGAATAGAGCCGCCCGAGCGGGTCGAACTTGGATCAACCGCAAGCACCGCCACCCGCAATCCCTGTGCGGTCAGCATCATGCCAAAACTCTCGATGAAGGTGGATTTGCCAACCCCCGGCGTCCCCGAAAGGCCGATGCGAATGGCCTCGCGATCCACGGATTTGAGCGCCTCGATCAGGGCCGCCGCCTGATCTCGGTGATCGGCGCGCGTGCTTTCAATCAGGGTGATCGCACGCGACAGGGCACGGCGGTCACCGGCAACAATCCGGTCTTTGAGGTCTGAAATATCCATGCGCGCGACCCGCTGTTCTGTGATCATTGTCGTACGCCTTACATGCCTTGGGCAGGGCGGGCTTGTCCAGATGCGCGGGCTATGGAATTCCGCCCCGCAATGGCCGATAAGACGGGAATGATGCCCCGATTGCCCATTCATGATGCGATTGCCCCGCTGCTTGACGCGTTGCGGGGGCGTGGGCGCGCGGTGTTGCAGGCGCCGCCGGGGGCTGGCAAGACGACCGTTGTGCCGCTTGAAATCCTGCGCGCAGGCCTGACCACGGGCCGTATTCTGATGCTTGAGCCGCGCCGCCTTGCCGCGCGCGCCGCCGCCGAGCGTATGGCACAGACCCTTGGCGAACCTATCGGTGAAACCGTTGGCTATCGCATCCGGGGCGAAGCGAAAATATCGCCCCGCACCCGGATCGAGGTGGTCACCGAAGGCATTCTGACCCGCATGATCCAAACCGATCCGGAACTCTCGGGCGTGGGTGTGGTGATCTTTGACGAATTTCACGAACGCTCGCTCAATGCCGATCTCGGGCTGGCGCTTTGTCTTGAGGTGGCGGGCGCGCTGCGCGACGATCTGCTGCTAGTGGCGATGTCGGCGACGCTTGACGCCGAACCCGTCGCGGAACTGATGGGCGATGTGCCGGTGATCACCTCTGAAGGGCGCAGTTTTCCGGTAGACACCCGCTGGCTTGACCGCCCCCTGCCCAAGGGCAAACGGTTTGAAGAGGCGCTTGCCGATCTTGTGGCGCGGGCCGCCGACACGACCACCGGCGGCATTCTGGTCTTTCTGCCCGGCGAGGGCGAAATTCGCCGTATCGAGGCGCTTTTAAAGGGACGTTTGCCGCCTGATTGCCATATCCGCCCGCTGTTCGGGGCAATGGATTTCGCCTCGCAACGGGCTGCGATTGCGCCGGCGTCGCAGGGCCGCAAAGTGGTGCTGGCCACCGCGATCGCCGAAACCTCGCTTACCATTCAGGATATCCGAGTGGTGGTTGATGGCGGGCGCTCGCGCCGCGCGCGCTTCGATCCGGGATCGGGCATGTCGCGGCTGGTGACAGAACCGGTCACCCGCGCCGAGGCGACCCAACGTATGGGGCGTGCCGGGCGCGTCGCCGAGGGCACCTGTTACCGGCTCTGGACCAAGGGCGAAGATGGCGCGTTGCGCCCCTTCCCCCCGGCCGAGATCGAGGCCGCTGACCTGAGCGGGCTGGCGCTTGAGCTTGCGCTTTGGGGGGCCGGGCCAGGTGACCTGCCGTTCCTGACGCCGCCCAACCCCGGCAGTTTTGGCGAGGCACAGGCGCTTTTGCAGATGCTTGACGCGCTTGATGCGCAGGGGCGCATCACGGCGCATGGGCGCATTCTGGCGACGCTGCCATTGCATCCGCGTCTGGCGCATATGCTGGCCATCGCGGGGCCAGACGCGGCGCCGATGGCGGCCCTGCTGGCGGATCGCGACCCGCTGGCGCGCGGAGCGCCGGTAGATTTGACGCTGCGGCTGGCGGCTATTCGCGATTTCAACGGCTATTCTGAACGCTCGCCGCATGTCGCCAATCGCGGCGCGGTCGAGCGGATCAAAACCGAGGCCAAGCGCCTTGCCCGCCAAGCGAGGCGCGCACGCAAGAGCGCGATGAGCGCCGCCGAGATGGCCGCGCTTGCCTATCCTGACCGCATCGGGCTGCGCCGCAAGGGCGATCAGCCGCGCTATGTGCTTTCGGGCGGCAAGGGCGCGATCCTGCCCGAGGATGACACGCTGGCCGCCGCCCGGCTGATCGTGGCCACCGACCTTGATGGCAACCCGCGCGAGGCCCGCATCCGTCAGGCGATCCAGATCACCGAGGGCGAAATCCGCGGCCTTTACGCCGATCAGATCGCCTGGCGTGATCTCTGCGACTGGTCAAGGCGCGAGCGCCGGGTGATCGCGCGGCAACAGGAATGTTTCGGCGCACTGGCGCTCGATGATCGGCACTGGAAAGACGCGCCGCCCGAGATCATCGCGCGCGCCATGCTGGACGGGGTGCGCGATCTCGGGCTGAACTGGTCGGATGGCGCGCGCCGCTTCGTGGCGCGGGTCTCGCTGATGCGCGACGCGGGCGAGGAGTTGCCCGACATGTCCGACGCGGCCCTGCTTGACAGTCTGGAAGAGTGGCTTTTGCCCTATCTCAAGGGGATCAAGACCGCGCAGGACTGGAAACGCTTCGAGATGCTGGAGGCCCTGCGCGCGCGCCTCAGCTGGGACCAGATGCAGACGCTTGACCGCTCGGTTCCGGCGGCCTTCACCACCCCGCTGGGGCGGAAAATCCCGATTGATTACAGTGGCGAGCACCCGGAAATCGCCCTGCGCCTGCAAGAGATGTTCGGCCAGACCAGCCACCCGATGGTCGGGCGCACGCCCTTGCGGGTCACGCTGTTGTCGCCAGGGCACAAACCGGTCCAGACCACGATGGACATCCCCGGCTTCTGGGCCAATTCCTACGCCGATGTGCGCAAGGACATGCGCGGGCGCTATCCCAGACATCCCTGGCCAGAGGATCCGACCGAGGCCGACCCGACCCTGCGCGCAAAGCCCCGCAAAACCCCGTGAAACTGCCGCAAACACAGGTGTGAATTGTATTATTGCAAAATCACATTATATTAGGGCGATAACAAAAAGAAAAACACGAGCAGGTCAGACGTAAACATGACAGACGGATTTAGAAAAACCTGGACCGAATTGGTCCAGCCTTTGTTGCGACGCCCGCGTCGGCTTCAGGTTGCGGCGCTGTGCTATCGCGACAATACCCCCGGCCGCGAGGTGCTTTTGATCACCAGCCGTGGCACCGGTCGCTGGATCGTGCCCAAAGGCTGGCCGATCGACGGATTGAACGCGATCGAGGCCGCCCTCCAGGAAGCCTGGGAAGAGGCCGGCGTCAGGGCCTTTGCCCATACCGCCGAGGCCGTGGGTAGTTTTGAGTACGAAAAGTGGATCGACGCGGGATATGAAACTCCGGTCGAAGCCCATGTCTTCAAGGTGCAGGTGGACGCGCTTGAGGATAGCTATCCCGAAGTGGGCGAACGCAAGCGCCAGTGGTTCAGCCCCGCTGAGGCCGCCAATCTTGTGGACGAGCCGGGTTTGCGCGACATCCTGCGGCAAATCTGACACCAATCCGCGACCCTCAGACAAAAGTCGGTTGAAACGCAGGACCTCCCCCTTTACCCGCTACATACGCGAGTAGCATCCGGGGATGATCATGGCCGACAAACTTGACAGCAAACATTGGACCACCCTTGATCGCGACCTCGGTCGGATTTCTCAGGTTGAATATGCCACCGCCTATGTCTCGCGCCCCTTGGTGGCCCCGGGCATCGCGCTGGCCTTCATGGTCTTGGCCGGGCTTGCCGCCGCCCTGTTTTTTCAGGCCTCACCGCTCAACCTGATCGTCATCGCGGCGGCGGTGATCGGCGCCTATATGGCGATCAATATTGGCGCCAATGACGTGGCCAACAACATGGGCCCCGCCGTTGGCGCGAATGCGCTGACCATGGGCGGCGCGATCATCATCGCCGCCATCTTTGAAAGCGCAGGTGCGCTTTTGGCCGGGGGCGATGTGGTATCAACCATTTCCAAGGGCATCATTGATCCCACGGGCATGGCCGAAATCCAGACCTTTATCTGGGCGATGATGGCCGCGCTTTTGAGTGCCGCGCTTTGGGTCAACCTCGCCACCAAGGTCGGCGCGCCGGTCTCAACCACCCATTCGGTGGTGGGCGGTGTGATGGGCGCGGGCATTGCCGCCGCCGGCTTTGCCGCCGTCAATTGGCCCACCATGGGCGCAATTGCCGCCAGCTGGGTGATTTCGCCGGTGTTGGGCGGGGCCATCGCCGCCGCCTTTCTGGCGCTGATCAAGAGCCGGATCATCTATCAGGACGACAAGATCGCCGCCGCGCGCAAATGGGTGCCCATTCTGGTTGCCATCATGGCCGCCGCCTTTTCAAGCTATCTGGCCCTCAAGGGCTTCAAGAAGATCATCAAGATCGACATGCAGACCGCCCTTTTCATCGGCCTCGTGCTGGGTGTGGCGACCTATTTCATAACCCGCCCGATGATCCACCGACAGGCCGAGGGGCTGGAAAACCGCAACAAGTCGGTGAAGGTCCTGTTTGGCCTGCCACTGGTGTTTTCTGCCGCGATGTTGTCGTTTGCCCATGGCGCAAACGATGTGGCGAATGCGGTGGGTCCACTGGCCGCCATTGTCCATGCCGCCGAGGCCGGAGACTTCGCGGCCAAGGTATCCATTCCGATGTGGGTCATGGTGATCGGCGCCTTTGGCATCTCGTTCGGCCTGTTCCTGTTTGGCCCGAAACTGATCCGCATGGTCGGCAGCCAGATCACCAAGCTAAACCCGATGCGCGCCTATTGTGTGGCGCTTAGCGCGGCCATCACCGTGATCGTGGCAAGCTGGCTTGGCCTTCCCGTAAGCTCGACCCATATCGCCGTGGGCGGCGTCTTTGGCGTCGGGTTTTTCCGCGAATGGCATATGGAAAATCGCCGCCGCAAGAACATGCCCGTCGCCCCGAAGGTTAAAATCGCCTCCGAGGAACGCCGCCGCCGCAAGCTTGTGCGCCGGAGCCATTTCATGACGATCATCGCGGCCTGGGTGGTCACCGTGCCCGCCGCCGCCGCGATGTCTGCGGTGATCTTCTATATCCTCAACAGCCTGAGCGCCTGAGTGCGGCCACAAACCCCGGCTCAGAGCGGAACAAGCGCCCAGTAATCCAGATCAAGCATCACATGCGGCAGGTATTTGCCGTCCTCGCCCTTAAGCGTGAACGGCTCGCCGCCCTTGGTTGCCACCAACCGCAGACGCAGCGCGCCGACGCCCGGCGCGGATGTCTCCGCCTTGTCGAGCACCTCGGACCAGGCCTTGATCGTATCGCCCGCGTAACAGGGATTGGCATGCGCGCCGGCATTTAGACCAACCACCATCTGTGCGTTGGCCAGGCCGTTGAAAGACAGGGTGCGCGCCATCGAGATCACGTGCCCGCCGTAAATCAGGCGACGACCATCAGGGCGCGATCCAACGTCAAAATGCACCTTTGCGGTGTTCTGCCAGAGGCGGGTGGCGATCATATGCTCGGCCTCTTCCACGGTGACGCCATCGACATGGTCGATCTGCTCGCCGACCGCGTAGTCGCCCCAGCGATGCCGCTCGCCCGCAAGGTCAAAATCATACCGGGTGAAATCAAGGCCCTCGGGGATCGTGAGGTCATCGGCGGTCAGGGCAGACGCCAGATCGGGGATCACCGTTGCGGGCGCGGGCGCGTCAAGGTCGCGTTTGCGCACCATCACCCAGCGCACATAGTCGATTACCACCTCGTCGCGCTGATTGATGCCTTTGGTGCGCACATAAACCACGCCCGACTTGCCATTGGAATTCTGCTTGAGCCCGATCACGGTCGAGGAGGCACTGAGCGTATCACCGGGATAGACCGGCAACCGCCAGCGGCCTTCGGCGTAGCCAAGATTGGCCAGCGCATTGAGCGAGATATCCGGCACCGTCTTGCCAAACACCAGATGGAAGGCCGCCAGATCGTCAATCGGGCTTGCCGCCAGACCAGAGGCACGGGCAAATTCATCCGAGGAATAAAGCGCATGACGCGCCGGATAAAGTGCGTGATAAAGCGCGCGCTCACCCCCCGACACCGTACGCGGCACGGCATGCTGGATGGTTTCACCAAGGCTGTAATCCTCGAAAAACCGGCCCGGATTGGTCTTGGCCATGCTTACTGCTCTCCTAGCTTGATGTCGGGCGTATAGGTGCCCTCGGTCTCTTTCACCACCGCCTGACCACAGCGCATGACGCCCTTGGACTGATCATAGGCATAGGTCGGATCGCCATGCAGTGACCAGCCCTTGTTGAGCGCGGCCGTGACCTTGTGACAAAACTCCGACGTGTCATCCGCCGACAGGAACCGATAAAGTTTCATCATGTTCACCCTGGAAACGGCCGCACGCCAAGCCACATGTGAATGCCCGCGATCACGACGAACATCACCAGCGTGATGATCACAAGGATAACATCCTTTTTCGCCGGGCCCGGCGCGGGGCGATCCCAGTCCTGCGAGCGGTTGATCACGATCACCTCAAGCACCGCCCAGAACAGCATCCCGCCGAACAGAACCACCGAGGCCAGATCGCCATTGACCAGCAAATGCGCCACCGCCCATATCTTGACCGCCGTCAGCTGTGGGTGGCGCATGCGCCCGCGCAAACGGCCCGTGGTCGCACTCATCCCATAGACAAACACCGCCACCAGCATCAGCAGATTGTTGAGATGCACCGCCCATGTGGGCGGATACCACAGGTTTACGACCTCGGCCTGTTTATAGCCGATGATCATCAGGCCAAGACCGGCCAGAATACCGACGGCCACCACGGCTTTGCCAGCATTGCCCATTCGCGCCCGAAGGTCAGGGGCCACACGTTTGAAAAGATGCGCCGCCACCCATAGGGCAAGGCCAAGGATCAGATAAATCATCGCAGGTTACTCCGCTGCCATTTCCGCAATTGCCTGCGCCTTGGCCTGGATACGCTGTGCCGCAACAACATGCAGGTTCTCGACGATCTGTCCGTCGACAACCGCGATCCCCTGACCCGAGGCGCGGCTTTCTTCATAGGCGGCGATCTGGCGCGCGGCCAGTTCAATCTCGGAATTGGTCGGGGCAAAGGCGGTATTGGCAATCTCGATCTGCGCCGGGTGGATCAGGGTCTTGCCGTCAAAACCAAGATCGCGGCCCTGTTCGCATTCCGCCTTGAGGCCATCGCCATCGCGGAACCGGTTATAAACCCCGTCCACCGCAACGATGCGCGCCGCGCGCGCCGCCATCACGATCATCTGCAACGCCATCATGAGCGGAAGACGATCGGCGCGGGTGCGACAGCCAAGATCCTTGGTAAGGTCGTTGGTCCCCGCCACAAGCCCGGCCACCTGTGCATGCGACGCGATTTCGCGGGCATTGAACACGCTGACCGGGGTTTCCATCATCGTCCAGATCGGCAGATCGCTGCCAATCACATCCGACAGGTTGTCGATATCCGACGATGTATTGACCTTGGGCAACAGGATCGCATCCGCCCCCGCATCACGCAGCGCGCGGGCGTCTTCCAGCCCCCATTCGGTGGTCAGCGCGTTGATCCGCACGATCTTGGAGCGTTTGCCATAGCCCCCCTGACGCAGCGCCTCGACCAAAACCTTGCGCGCCTCGGCCTTGGCATCGGGGGCGACGGCATCTTCAAGGTCAAAGATGATCGCATCTGTCGGTAGGCTTCGGGCCTTGTCCAACGCGCGCTCTTTCGAGCCGGGAATGTAAAGCACCGAACGGTAGGGGTGCATGCTGCTGTCCATGGATCTGCCCTCGCGTGGATTCTATTTTGTAATAATCTTGCGCAGGAATGGCATTTTTCGGTGGAAATGTTCAAGCACTTTATCGCCGCATTGCAGCAATTGATCAGTTTTTCACAGGATCGGCCCCTTTGGCGCGCTCTGTTAACCATCTTTTCACGCCTCATTCCGCATCCTTGCCATGGACGGCAGGGACCCATCACAGGAAAGGGTAGGACAATGATCAAACGACTGCTGACAAGTGCCGTTGCGGTGCTTTTGTTTCTGACGGGTCCGGCGCTTGCGCAGGCGGCGAACTGTGCCCCGCGCCAAGCGGTGGTCGAACGGTTGGCGACGTCTTATGGCGAAACCCGGCAATCCATGGGGCTTGGCGCCAATAACGCCGTGATCGAGGTGTTCGCTTCGGACAAATCCGGCAGTTGGACGATCACCGTGACCGGCACCAACGGCATCACCTGCCTTGTCGCCAGCGGTCAGGCCTTCGAGGCAATGGCAGAGAGCCTGCCCGCCCTCGGCAATGACGCCTAAGGCAAGACACAGGTGACCCCGAAAAACACGCGTTCCGGCAGGGTCCGGGGCGCGCGCAGGCCGCTCAACGCCCCAAGCGAGGCACGCGCGCCAGACCGGATCGACGCAGTGCCGCGTAAAACGGGCCGAGCCCCGCGTCTGCGCCACGTCTGGTCAATGTCCCGATCGACAGAATCGCCCCTCTGGAAAAGGCCGCGCCAGTGCGGTGCCCCCTTTGGGATGTCCGCGAAAATGCCAGTGACAAACCTCTCCGGCGCCATGCCCAGCATCCCGTAAATCCATTCTGCACGAACACCTTAGCCGGTTCCGGGATGGCGCGCCGCCCCGGCAATACTTTTGTGCCGCATTGCAGCACCCTTGCCAGCGACAGAAAATAGGACTACCCCCAAGCGCAACTTTTCAACCGACTGGAGATACATCCGATGGCCAGACCCAAGATTGCGCTTATTGGCGCCGGACAGATCGGCGGCACCCTCGCCCATCTCGCCGCGCTTAAAGAACTGGGCGATATCGTTCTGTTCGACATCGCCGAAGGCACCCCCGAAGGCAAAGCGCTCGACATCGCCGAATCCGGCCCCTCGGAAGGGTTCGACGCAACCCTCAGCGGCACCCAATCCTACGCCGATATCGCAGGCGCCGACGTTTGCATCGTCACCGCCGGTGTCGCCCGCAAGCCGGGCATGAGCCGCGACGACCTTCTGGGGATCAACCTCAAGGTCATGAAATCGGTCGGCGAAGGCATTGCCGCCCACGCGCCGAACGCTTTTGTCATCTGCATCACCAACCCGCTTGATGCGATGGTCTGGGCGCTGCGCGAATTTTCGGGTCTGCCGCATGAAAAAGTCTGCGGCATGGCCGGTGTTCTGGACAGCGCGCGCTTCCGTCACTTCCTCTCGCTGGAATTCGGCGTGTCGATGCGCGATGTCACCGCCTTTGTGCTTGGTGGGCATGGCGATACCATGGTGCCGTTGGCGCGCTATTCGACCGTTGGTGGCATTCCGCTGCCGGATCTGGTCGATATGGGCTGGACCACACAGGACAAGCTGGATGCCATCATACAGCGCACCCGTGATGGCGGTGCCGAGATCGTTGGCCTGCTGAAAACCGGCTCGGCCTTCTACGCCCCGGCCACCAGCGCCATCGAGATGGCCGAGGCCTATCTGAAAGACCAAAAGCGCGTTCTGCCTTGCGCCGCCTATGTAGACGGTGCCTTTGGCCTGAACGGCTTTTACGTCGGTGTTCCGACCGTGATCGGCGCGGGCGGCATCGAAAAGGTGATCGACATCAACATGAACAAGGACGAACAGGCAATGTTCGACAAATCGGTTGATGCGGTCAAAGGTCTGGTCAAGGCCTGCAAGGAAATCGACCCCTCGCTGGCCTGATCGCCATAAACCACACCATCGAACGGGGTCGGATCACATCCGACCCCGATTCTTTTTGGGCCTCTGCGTCTGGTTCAATCCATATTTGTGATCACAGGGTTAAATCGTGTGATCACAAATATGGAAAAATTGCCGAAAAAGCCACAATTCGGAAGAAACCGTTTAATACGCCCTTAAATATATGCCTATACCTGTCCCAATCGTAGCAAAACGGGACAATTTCATGAATATCCATGAGTATCAGGCGAAAGCACTGCTTCGCTCTTACGGCGCCCCGGTGTCGGATGGCCGCGTGGTTCTGCGCGCCGAAGAAGCCAAAACCGCCGCAGGCGCCCTTGACGGCCCGCTTTGGGTTGTCAAAGCCCAGATCCACGCAGGCGGTCGCGGCAAAGGCAAATTCAAAGAGGCCGGCGCCGGCGAAGCAGGCGGTGTGCGTCTTGCCAAATCCGTCGAGGAAGCCGCCGAAGAAGCCAAGCGCATGCTCGGCCGCACCCTTGTGACCAAACAGACCGGCCCCGCCGGCAAGCAGGTCAACCGCATCTATATCGAAGACGGTTCGGGCATCGAGACCGAGATGTACCTCGCGCTTCTGGTGGATCGCCAGACAAGCCGCGTGTCCTTCGTCTGTTCGACCGAAGGCGGCATGGACATCGAAGAGGTGGCCGAGGCGACCCCCGAGAAGATCCTCAGCTTCAGCGTTGATCCCGCCACCGGATATCAGGCCTTTCACGGCCGTCGCATCGCCTTCAACCTTGGCCTGACCGGCGCGCAGATCAAGCAGTGCGTCGCGCTGATGGGCACGCTCTACAAGGCCTTTGTCGAAAAAGACATGGAGATGCTGGAAATCAACCCGCTGATCGTGACCGACAAGGGCGATCTCAAGGTGCTGGATGCCAAGGTAAGCTTTGACGGCAACGCGATCTATCGCCATGCCGATATTGCCGAACTGCGCGACACCACCGAGGAAGACCCCAAGGAACTTGAGGCCTCAAAATACGACCTCAACTATATCGCTCTTGATGGCGAGATTGGCTGCATGGTCAATGGCGCGGGTCTGGCGATGGCAACCATGGACATCATCAAGCTTTACGGCGCAGAGCCGGCCAACTTTCTTGATGTGGGCGGTGGCGCGACCAAGGAAAAGGTCACCGAGGCGTTCAAGATCATCACCTCTGACCCGCAGGTCAAAGGCATTCTGGTCAACATCTTTGGTGGCATCATGCGCTGTGACGTGATCGCCGAGGGCGTGATCGCCGCTGTGAAAGAAGTGGGCCTAAAGGTGCCGCTGGTGGTGCGTCTCGAAGGCACCAACGTCGCGAAGGGCAAAGAGATCATCTCGACCTCCGGCCTCGACGTGATCGCCGCCGATGACCTCAAGGATGGCGCGCAGAAAATCGTGAAGGCCGTCAAGGGCTGATCCCGTAGGGTGGGTGCCAACCCACCTTCCCCACGACTTATTTAAGGAGAACGCCAAAATGGCAGTCCTCGTAAACGAAAACACCAAGGTGATCTGTCAGGGCCTCACCGGCTCGCAGGGCACGTTCCACTCTGAACAGGCGATCGCCTATGGCACCAAGATGGTC
>JAVVFB010000220.1:0-5393 GCA_032251095.1 Roseovarius sp.
CCCTCTTCCAGCAGTTTGCGCGCCTCTTCTGGGCGCGCCTCGCCGTAAATCGCGCGTTGGGGCGCCAACCCGCCATGCATGTCGCGTGCCTCGCGGGCGAAATTGCCGCCGACATATTCCGAGTTTTCCTCGATCTTGCGGCGCAACTCGGCCAGGGCCTGTTCTGCGGGGCCGGCAGGGGCGCTGAGCGCGCCGCCATCGGCTTGCGGCGCATCCGCGTCGCTGACGGCCGCGCGGCTGGCGCGCACACGCGGCGCCATAAGCGCCTTTTCCACCGCGCCAGAGCCACAGATGGCGCAGGTCACCATGCCGCGGGCGTGCAGTTTTTCAAAGGCTTCGGCCGATTGGAACCAACTGTCAAAGCGGTGATCCCCGTCGCATTTCAGGCTGAATTGAATCATGTCCCGGTCCAAAAGAGATACCCGTGATACTTACGCGCGACGGGGTAAAGATCAAGGCGCAAGCGCGCGTTAAAGGCCCAAACGATGCGGATCAAAACTGCGGATCAAATGCGCCAATTCCGGTTCGGCCACGCGCGCGGCGGCCTTTTTGGGACGCAGCCATTTATGTTTGCGCTGCCCGGATTCAGGATATGATCTGGCCAGCGTTTTAACCCGCACCGGATAGACCATCACTAGGCAGGGAAGGCCGCGATCAGGGCCGATCGTCTTGGTATAAGAGTAAACTCCAAGACAGGTATCATAGGCGCGCCCGCGCACGCCGGCCTCTTCCCAGGCCTCGGTCAGGGCGACCTGTGCGGGGGTTTTTCCGGCCATCGGCCAACCCTTGGGCATGATCCAGCGGCCAGATCCTCGGCTGGTGATCAAAAGGATTTCCGGCCTGTCACGCACCATGCGATAGCAAAGTGCCGCAAACTGGGTGCGCACTTCGGTCTTTGTGGCCGCCGGAAGGGCAAGCGGCAATTGCTGTATCGCCTGAAGGCTCATCTGCCCCGTCCCTTTGGCTGCTCGTCCCTTTGGGATTTCGCTTTCATATTATACCGGCAGACTTTGATCTGGCCAGCGAGATTTCGGAGCCCTGCGCGTGCGACGCCCCGGTGCGACAAGATTGCCCAAAGAATGGCTAATAAAGCGTTACGTCTGCCCTGCGCTCGGGTCTTGCCGGGTGCCATCGGGGGCTGCCTTCTCTGGTTTCGGGGCGGCCAAGTCTTCGATCTGTGACAAAAGCATGGTTTCAAGGTCCTTTTCCAGCGCGCGCGCGCGGCTGATATAGGCGGCGTTGTCCAGCGTGGGAATGTCCGGGTCCCAAAGGGTGGCCAATTCGCGTACCGAGACGCGGTCATGCTGGTAAAAGGTCTTTTCAAGCTCGGCGGCCTCGAATTCGCTCAGCCCCATGTTTTCAAGCACATACCGCCCCGCGCGCAGCGAGCTGTCAAAGAGCTCGCGCACGATGTCATTGGCCCCCGCCTTATAGAGGCGAAACACATGGGTGCGGTCGCGTGCCCGCGCGATGATATGCAGATCGGGGCATTCGCGGCGCGCAAAGGCGACAAGGCGCACGGTCGCCTCAGGATCGTCAAGGGCCGCCACTAGAACGCGCGCCTCGTGCAGGCCGGCCGCATGCAAAAGGTCCGGGCGTGTCGGGTCACCGAAAAAGCCCTTGATGCCAAAGCGCCGCATGCTCTGGATCGCATTGAGGTCATGGTCAAGCACCACGGTTTCAAACCCGCTTGAGCGTACCAGCCGGTTGACCACCTGCCCAAATCGCCCGATCCCGGCAATGATCACCGGGCCTTTGGTGTCAATCTCGTCGGCATCCTGCGCCTCGCCACTGTCCTGAATGCGCTGTGACAGCCAGTCGTAAAGAATGAACAAAAGCGGCGTGATCAGCATGGTCATCGCCACCACTAGCAACAGCGTTTCACTCAGCCCGCGCGGCAGAACATGCTGCTGATCGCTGAACCCGATCAGCACAAGCCCGAATTCCCCCGCCTGTGCAAGCCCCAGCGTGAACAGCCACAAGTCGCGCCCACGCAGCGCAAAGGCCCAGCCCAAAAGACAAAGCACGCTGCCCTTGATCAAGATCACCGCAAGCGCCAGCCCAAGGATCAGGAACGGCGCGCCAAACAGGGTGGTGAAATTGATCCCCGCCCCGACGGTGATAAAGAACAGGCCCAACAACAGCCCCTTGAACGGCGCGATATCGCTTTCAAGCTCGTGGCGGAATTCGCTGTTGGCAAGCACAACCCCGGCCAGAAACGCGCCAAGCGCGGGCGAGAGCCCCACCAGCATCATCAGAAATGAAATCGACACCACGATCAGCAGAGCAAGCGCCGTGTACATTTCGGGCAGGCGGGCCGCGTGGATAAAGCGAAACACAGGCCGCGTCAGGTAAATACCGGCCAGGATGATCGCAACCACCGCGCCGATGGTCACTAGGGCGGCGCCCCAACCGGGAAGGCTTGCAATCAGCGATTGGGCAACCTGATGCGCGCCTACGGCGCCGTGTTCCGCTGTTTTGGCCTCGCGCGTCAGAAACTCGCCCAGCACCATATCCGCGGTTTTCGGCAGCGCCAGAAGCGGCAGAAAGGCCAGCATCGGGATCACCGCGATATCCTGCGTCAACAGCACTGAAAACGCCGAGCGCCCGCCGCCCGTCCGCATCAGCCGCTTTTCCGACAGGGTTTGCAAAACGATCGCGGTCGAGGACAGCGCGAAGATCAGGCCGATCGCAAGCGCCACACTCCAGCCGAGGCCCAGAAATTGCGCCCCGGTCATGATCGCCAGAGTGGTCAGAACGATCTGCAACCCGCCCAACCCCAAAAGCCGGTGGCGCATATCCCAGAGCGCGCGCGGCTCAAGTTCAAGCCCGATCAGGAACAGCATCATCACCACACCGAATTCGGCAACATGCTGTAATTCCGCAGTTTCATGCCCGCCGACAAAACCGAACACCGGACCGATCAGCACCCCGGCCAACAGATAGCCAAGCACCGAGCCAAGCCCGAGCCGCGCCGCCAACGGCACGGCAATCACGGTTGCTGCAAGATAGATCGAGGCCTGGAGAAGGAAACCTTCCATCAGCCCTTGGGCATCCGAAGCACCACGTCGCGGCCGCTCTTTTTATAGCGCAGCTCGGTGTCGCCGATGGCCGACACCCGCCCGCCGTTCAAGCGGTCGCCGATCTGGACCTTTTGATAGCGGCCATTGGACAGGCGCACGAGGGCGCGGCGGTTCTTGGGGTTGCCGTAAACGCCGATCAGGTTGACGTCGCGCAGATTGATCGCGTTGCGTGCGGTGGCCTGTCGTGCCACCGAGGCGGTGGTTGGAATGGGCGGCGCGGCGCTTCTTGCGGTCTGCTTGGATGGCTCGGGCGCCGGGGCGGGTTGGCTGCGCCGCACGATGGTTTCAAAATTGCCGGGCCGGGGTTTCGGCTTGAGCGAGGCCAGAACCGCCTGCGCCGTGCCGCGTGTCTCTGGCTCTGGCGTCTCGACCGCTTCGGCAAGTGCCGCAGCCACCGCAGAGCTATCAAGCACCGCAGCCGCAGCAGAGGCAGCAGCGGCCGAATTGACGGCGGCGGTGGCATTCGCGGCGGCCTGAATGACCGATTGAGGCCGCGTTTTGGGCCGCAGCGCCGCCAGCTCTGATCGCGTGCGCCCGCTCAACGCGCCGCGCTCCTGTTGTTCGGCCAGATTGCCGGGGCGGGGGCGCGGGCGAATGTCGCCAAGGCGTTTTTGCTCGGCCAGGGCCTCGGCGGTTTGCTCGATACCCGGCAGGGGCACGGCGCGCGCGGGCATGTCGGGCGGGCTGCGCGGGGGCGGGCCTGCGCGCACCAGTACCCCGTCCGGTGTCAGGGCGCCGCCCGGCGTGGCAAGCACAAAGCCGCGCGGGTCAATCACGAAACGCGTGCCCGGCGGCGCCGGCGAGGTAGGGGTTTCGGGGCGTCGATCCATCTCGGCGCCTTGCGGCACGGGCAGGGCGACGGCATCCTGAAAATTGACTGCATCATCAATCGAGGTCAGGTAAAAATCATCCAGCCCGGTCGCGTTCGGCACTTCTGTCTGAGTGGGGGCCATTTGCCAGATTCCGGTGGCCGCATAGCGCGCCAAGGCCTGATCCGGGGTAAGGTCCTGGTCTGTGACAGAGGGCGCGATCCCGGCAATGTCCAGTTCCAGTTCCGGCTCGGCCTCGATCTCATCGGGGTGCGGGGCAAGCGCGGTGTCGATCGGGGCGGCCTCGGGGGTGGGCCCCTCGGGCAGCGGGGTCGGCTGATTGGCGGCATCCGCCACCGGATCTTCGGTTTCGCTCGGCGGTGTCGTGGGGGTGGTGGCCACGATCTCGGGCGGGGATTTGCGGAAAATACCCGCAACGCCGTCTTCGGTGAACATCGCCGCCCAGGCTGCGATAAGCATCAGAATGACCAGCAGGATGGCCGTCAGGATCAAGCCCAGATAGCGCGGTTTGCCGCCCACGGTCTGATCGGTGCGCGCGCCAAAGATCGTCAGGCGCTCGGCCTCATCCGGTGCAGTGGTGCTTGACGTGGTGCGGGCGGGTTTTGCCGCTTTGCTGCGACGGGTAAAAAACCCGCCCTTGCGCGGCGTTTTTTCCGGTCCTTGATCCTTCGGCGCAGGCGTAAGGCTCGCGGCGGCAAGAGATGTCAACGCCGAGTCGGTGGCACCGGTAAGCTGTGGCGCGGGGCCGGGGGCCGGAAGGTCCGGCAGGGGCGCGGCGGGGGCGGTGGGCGTGAAACGCGCGGCACCGGCCAGTTTGGGCGCCTGTCCCGGATCATTCCCGCGATCCGCCCGGATGCTGGTAAACGCGACGGCCGGGGCCGGCTCTGGGGGCGTTTCGGGCAACGGAGCTTGCGGTGTTTCGGGGATCGGCGCGGCGGCCTCGGCGATTGGCGGGGCAAGCTCGGGACGTTCGGCAAGCTCGGGCATATGGGCCGCGCCGATGATCGAAACGGCGGCGTCGTCCCGGTTAATCCGGGCCTCGGGGCCAAGCGTCGCGCGGGCATGGCGGGTCGTGCCAAAAAACGGCTCACCGGGAAAAAGGTTGTCATCGGGGCGCGCGACAAAGCTGATCGGGTTGACCTCGTGCTCTAGCCCGAAGGCCTCGGCCTCTTCCAGGGTTTCGCGCGCCACGGCGGCCACTAAAATCTTGTCGCCATCCAAGGCCCAGTCATAAGCCAGATCGTCAAGCGCATAGGGCGTCGCGCCCTCAAGCGCCTCGCTCACCGCACGATCAAGGTCGCCGTCCGGGGCGCTTTCGGCGGAAAGCTCAAGATATTTGATCTGTTCGTTCGGCAGGATCAGCTTGGTGGCAAAGCCCGACGGATCAAGCGCCTTGGCCTTGCTCCGCAAGGCGGCCAGATCGCCGCTCAGGTCTTCGGCGTCAAGGGATACATCGCCCACCAGATGCCAGCCCGCGCCC
>JAVVFB010000221.1:0-5385 GCA_032251095.1 Roseovarius sp.
ACCTATTGATTTCGCATGTTCGGATCGCTCAAAACCGGTTCCCACTTTTGAGCAAAATGCTCTACCGCAAGGGTAGGCCGCCGCCGGACGATCCGACAAGCGATTCTCTCTGCGAGCTCAGCGGATGACGATTTCGTCGCTGCGCAACAGGCCGAGAACGTCACGCGCCTGTTGATCCAGAAGATCAAGGTCAAGATAGGTATCCGACAGCCGATGCGTCAGGTTTTCCATCCGCGCCACCTGGGTGTTGAGCTGATCAAGCTGGGCCTGCAACAGCGTGCTTTGCGCGTCGATTTCGGCGCGGCGGAACAGGCCGTAATCGCCCTGCACGGCGGCAAAGGTGAAATACGCGCCCAAAAAGAACGCCACCGTAAAAAAGAAAAGCATGCCCCAGGGCCTGTTGCGGGTGTTCATACGCGTGGTCTGCCTCTTGATCCGCCTCTGACGGGCGGTTTGGGCACCATGCCACAGCGCGCGCGCTTTGTGAATCCCCTTTCACAGGATTTACCGGCGCTTTACGGTGCGCCCTAAAGGAGAGTTCAATGCAAGACACACCGCCGCCCGTTGCCCCCCAATGGCATGATGCGCTCAATCAGCCCGCCTTGCGCGGTGACCTTGACCTATGGGCCAGCGATCCGGCGCTTCAGACCCATGCGGCGGCGGCGGGGGCGGACGCGGGGCATCTGGCCTCCTACGGCGCGCGGATCGGCACCGCCGAGATGCGCCGCCTTGGGCAAGAGGCCAACCGCCATGCGCCCGAGCTGGCGCTGTTTGACACTGGTGGTCGCCGTCTTGACGAGGTGCGCTTTCACCCGGCCTATCATCAGCTGATGCAAGTCGGCATCGGTGCGGGCTATGCGGCCATCGCCTATGAGGGCGGGCAGGGCGGGCATGCCAGCCACGCCGCGATGGTCTATCTCACCTCTCAGGTCGAGGCGGGCGTGTGCTGTCCGATGACCATGACCTATGCCGCCGTCCCGGCCCTCAAGGCCGATAAGGCGCTGTTTGCCACATGGGTGCCCAAGCTGATTGCGCGCGCTTATGACGGGATGCCACGGCTGCTTGCGCGCAAGGCCGGGGCGACGCTTGGCATGGCGATGACCGAAAAGCAGGGCGGCTCTGATCTGAGGACCAATGCCACAACGGCGACGCCCGAGGGCGATCTTTACCGGCTTGAGGGGCATAAATGGTTCTGTTCGGCGCCGATGTCCGACGGGTTTCTGACGCTGGCGCAGGCGCCCGGTGGCTTGACCTGTTTTCTGGTGCCGCGCTGGCTTGAGGGGGGGCGCAACGCGATCCAGCTTCAGCGGCTCAAGGACAAGATGGGCAATCGCGCCAATGCCTCGGCGGAAATCGAGTATCACGGCGCCTATGCCCATCGTTTGGGCGATGAGGGCGCGGGTGTCAGCACCATTATCGAGATGGTGCATCACACCCGGCTTGATACCGCGCTGGCCCCGGCGGGCTTGATGCGCGCGGCGCTGGATCAGGCGCATCACTGGGTCCGGCATCGCTCGGTGTCGCAGCGTATGCTGATTGATCAACCGCTGATGCGGCAGGTTCTGGCCGATCTTTGCCTCGATTGGGAAGGCAGCCTTGCTCTTGGGCTGCATGTCGCGCGCTTCTTTGACGGCACCACGCCTCGCGATCGCGCCTTTGCGCGCCTTGCGGTGGCCTTGGTCAAATTCATCAACAACAAGCTTTGCCCGGGCGTGATTTCCGAGGCGATGGAATGCCTTGGCGGCATGGGCTATGTTGAGGATACCGGCATGCCGCGGCTCTATCGCGAGGCGCCCCTCAACTCGATCTGGGAAGGCTCGGGCAATGTCATCTGCCTTGATATCCTGCGCACCCTGCGCCGCGAACCGCTGGCGGGCGAGGCCCTGAGCGCGGAACTTGGCGCGGCGACGGGGCATGACCGCGCCTTTGATGCCGCCCTCAAGGCGCATATGCAGCAGTTTCCGAAACTGCCCGAC
Organism: Roseovarius sp.; assembly: GCA_032251095.1. Taxonomy (GTDB): domain Bacteria; phylum Pseudomonadota; class Alphaproteobacteria; order Rhodobacterales; family Rhodobacteraceae; genus Roseovarius. Next base: position 1,977 of record JAVVFB010000221.1, read on the forward strand.
GAGGCACAGGCGCGGTGGTATTGCGAAAGCCTTGCCACCTTGCTGACCGCCTCGGTCCTGATCCGCAATGCGCCCAATGCGGTCTCGGGCGCCTTTATCGCCGCGCGCCTGTCCGGGCGGCGGGGCAGGGTGGCCGGGGCGATGGGGGGGGTGGATTGCGGGGCGGTTCTGGCACGATTGGGCGGTAACGCGCAATAAGGTCAACAGTCGGGATATGCCGGACCCGGATCAAGCCCCTTGCCACCGCCATCGCGCCGCAAATACCCAAGGGCATCATGCAGAATATCATGGCGAGCGGGGGACCTGTCGAGGTGTGTGCTATTTACCTCGCCTACAAACGGGGGTGAGGCATCAGCCTTGCTTGACGGTTTGGGCGCGGCTAAACCGCCCGCAGTGGCCAAGCGTTTGCTGGCCGAAAGAATGCGAATCCTGCCTTTTCAGGGCAGGGTTCGCAGGGCCGTCTCACATCCTTGCCCGATTTAAGTGGTGTTTTGGTACATGGTGCCGGGACAAGACTGCGAGGCGGCCCGCCTATGCGGGACTGACGAGCGCGCGCTTTAGGTCTCGGCCTTTTTCTCCCAGCGGCCCGAACCTTCGGACCAGTATTGCGCCGAGCAGCCCGCGCCGGTCAGCGCCTTCCACTGGCCGCGCGCCATGTTCAGCGCGGCCTCGTCATTGCCGTCAAACAGGATACAGACCCGCTCCAGCGCCTGCACCTCTTGCGGCGTCACCTCGGCGCCATCAATGCTCATGACACAGACCGCGCCATTGGGCCGCTCGGGCCCGGTGCCAAGCAGGATCGGCTGATCCGCCGCATGCGGGGCCCCTTCAAGACCGTGCGGCAAAAACCCGTCCTCGGGCCCCTGCCAGAGCTTTTCGTCCAGCCATTCCATCCGGGCCCGGTCGCGCCCGCGCACCATGACCCGCCAGCCCGCGCCCTGTGCCTTGCCCAAAAGCATGGGCAAGGTCACTTCAAGCGGCGTGCGCGTCAGGTGATAGAAATAGGCCGCCCCCATCACTCTTGCTCAAGCATGTCCGCGATCATCCGGTTGAGCGACATCACGCCCCAGCCGGTCGCGCCCTTGGGGGCATAGGCGGTTTCGGCCTTCACGCTGGCCACCCCGGCGATATCGAGATGAATCCACGGCATGTCATCCTTGACGAAGCGCTTGATGAATTGCGCCGCCGTGATCGAACCGGCCTCGCGCCCGCCGACGTTTTTCACATCGGCAATCTGGCTTTTGAGCTTGTCATCATAGGCCTGACCCATCGGCATCCGCCAGGCACCTTCGCCCTCGGCCTCGGCCGCCTTGAGAAAGGCCTTGCACAGATCGTCATCGTTGGAAAAAACGCCGGCGTTCTCATTGCCCAGCCCGATGATGATCGCGCCGGTCAGGGTGGCAAGGTCGATCACGCCGCGCGGTTTGTATTTTTCCTGTGCGTACCAGATCACATCGGCCAGCACCAAGCGCCCCTCGGCATCGGTGTTGATCACCTCGATGGTGTCGCCCTTCATCGAGGTCACCACATCGCCGGGGCGGGTGGCGCGATCCGAGGGCATGTTTTCGACAAGCCCGACAAGGCCGATCACATTGGCCTTCGCCTTGCGCAGCGCCAGCGTGCGCATCGTGCCCGCAACCACCGCCGCGCCGCCCATGTCCATGGTCATGTCTTCCATGCCGGCGGCGGGCTTGAGGCTGATGCCGCCGGTGTCAAACACCACGCCCTTGCCGACAAGCGCCAGCGGCGCCTCGCCCTTGGGGCCGCCATTCCATTCCATGACGGCGATCTTCGTGGGGGTCGCGCTGCCGTGGCCGACGCAGAGCAGGGCACCCATGCCGAGCTTTTCCATTTCGGCCTCGTCCAGCACCGTGATCTTGAGGCCAACGTCCTTGAGCGCCTCGATCCGCTTGGCAAATTCGGTGGTGGTCAGGTGGTTGGCCGGATCAGACACCAGATCGCGGGTAAAGAACACGCCCTCTGCGATGGCCTGAACGGTGGCGGCCTCGGCCTTGGCCTCGTCGGGTTTGGCAACCATCAGGGTGACACCACCCGCCACTTTGGCCTCGGCGGTCTTGTGGGTGACGAATTCATAGGCCCGAAGCACCATGCCAAGCGCCAGCTCGGCGGGACGGCGCAGCGAGCCGCCGAGCACCAGAACCGCCTTGTCGCGCTTGGCCCGGCCAAGCGCGGCCCCGGCGCGGCGGGTCTCGGTGATGCTGGCGTTGCGCGGCAAACAGACCACGTCAAGCGCCTCGGCCGCAAGCCCGGCAGGCCAGCCAAGGCTGATCACATCGCCGGGTTTTTTCTTCTCGAAAGCGCCTTTTTCCACCATTCGCGCCAATACGCCCTTGGTAAGCCGGTTGACCCGTCGCGCGGCGGGGTCAAGCTTGCCGTCGGGGGTGACAAAGACCGCAACGCGGCCCTCGGCGCCGGCAATCGCGTCAAGATCGGCTTCGGCAAAAGTAACGGAAACGGGGGATGTCATCAAAAGGCTCCTTCATGTTGGCTCACCAAGACCTAGCCTGCCTTTGCCGTGATGACCAGTTAGCAGTTTTCCCCCGCACGCAATTCCGATAAGTTGCCGCACAAGTCGGGAATTTTGAGGGGGTAGCTTGACCAGATTCGACAGATACATGCTGTCGCAATTCATGGTGTTGTTCGGTTTCTTCGCGCTTGTGCTTGTGTCGATCTTCTGGATCAACAAGGCGGTGCGGATGTTTGACCGGCTGATCGCGGATGGCCAGCCCGCCTGGGTTTTCCTGGAGTTCACGGCACTGACCCTGCCGGGGGTGATTGCTGTCGTGCTGCCGATCGCGGCCTTTGCGGCGACGGTTTACGTGGTCAACCGCATGAGCACCGAGAGCGAACTTACGGTGATCCAGGCCACGGGGTATTCGCCGCTGCGCCTGTTGCGCCCGGTTTTGATCTTCGGGCTGATCATAACGGCGATGGTGTCATTGCTGTCGCATTTCCTGATCCCGACAAGCCTGACCCAGCTGCGCATGCGCCAGCATGAGGTGTCGCGCAATATCTCGGCCAAGCTCTTGAGTGCGGGCGAGTTTTTGCATCCCGCGCCCGGTGTCACCCTCTATATCCGCGAGGTCACGCCCTATGGCGAGCTTCAGGATGTGTTCCTGTCGGATCGTCGCCGCCCCGAAAGCCCGGTCACATATACCTCGACACGGGCCTATCTTGTGCAGGACTATGGCGGTGTACAGCTTGTGATGGTGGACGGGCTTGCCCAGAACCTGCGCCAGCCGGGCAGCCGCCTCTTTACCACGCATTTTGACGATTTTTCCTATGATATCAGCGACCTCATCGAGCGGGCGACGATCGACCTCAACAGGGTGGCGTTCGCCTCGACCGGCGAGATGCTGCGCGACCCGCAGGCGGTGGCCGAGCGCAC
>JAVVFB010000222.1:0-5338 GCA_032251095.1 Roseovarius sp.
CATGTCGAGCGACAACAGCTTTTTGTTGCGCAGGCTTTCGGGCACGTCGCCGTTGATGATGCGCAGGGCAAGACCCTCTGCAATCGCGGTTTTACCCACGCCCGGCTCGCCAATCAGAACCGGGTTGTTCTTGGTGCGGCGGCTGAGGATCTGCATGGCGCGGCGGATTTCATCGTCGCGGCCAATGATCGGGTCGATCTTGCCCTCTTCGGCGGCCTTTGTGAGGTCGCGCGCGTATTTCTCTAGCGCCTCATAGGTATCCTCGGCGCTCGCGCTATCGGCGGTGCGGCCCTTGCGGATATCGTTGATCGCCTCGTTGAGTTTCTGCGCCGTTATGGCACCTGCCTCAAGCGCGTCCTTGGCGGGGGATTTGACCAGCGCAAGCGCGGTCAGGATACGTTCCACCGGCACAAAGCTGTCACCGGCCTTTTCAGCCAGCTTTTCGGCCTCGGCCAAAACCTTGCCGGTTTGCTGATCCATATAGGTCTGTCCGGCATCACCAGACACCTGAGGGATTTTGCCAAGCGCCAGATCAAGCGCCTGCACCACACGCTCGGGCGCGCCACCGGCCCGCCGGATCAGGTTGCTGGCAAGGCCCTCGGTGTCGTCCAACAGGGCCTTGAGGATGTGTTCTGGGGCAAGTTTCTGATGGCTTTCGCGCATCGCGATGGTCTGGGCGGCCTGAATGAAACCGCGCGACCGTTCCGTGAACTTGTTGAAGTCCATGGGTCTTCTCCTTTTGTTGCAAGCGTTACCCCGCTTGCGCACCCAGCATTAGGCATGCGCGATTGGGAACCTCATGATCCAGATGGGTTATGCGATCCACCTGTTCAAGCCCAAGGATCACCGATTCGTCACCAAGATGCGATGATTTGCGTCAAATCTGCACAATTTCGTGACCTCCCCTTGGCGTAAGTCGTTGGAATTCCAATCTGTATTAAAGTTATCCACAGGGCCAGAGCGGCCCCAGGCACAAAGGATGCAGGCAATGGAAACCCGGAAACTGACATTGGACGACATCAGATATAACCCCGAGCGTGGCGCCTTCGAGGCCCAGGTGCGTATCCGGCAGGGCGAGGATTGGTTCAGCTATCCGGCGCAGGTCACTGCGCCGCTTCATGCCGATTACGCGCATGTGATGCGCGGGCTGATCGCGGATGCCGAGGCCGCACATCGCGGCAAGCGGGCCGGTCTGCGGCTTCGCCTGGCGGCAGGAAATGCGGCCTCTGCCGCGCGCGCCAGCACCATGGTGCAGGTACAGCGCCTGCTGCGCGGCATCGCCGCCTGACCTTGCGGGAAGCGGGCGTCAGGCAATCAGCCGCTGATTGAGGTGTCAAATCCGGCAAGCCCCCGCCGATGGGAGAGGCGCCTACACTTTCACCCTAGCCCTCGGCGCTTTTAGGTTTAAGTATCACCCCCTTGAATAATAAGTAAAACGGGTGAGTGAATGGATATTTCAAAGGTGCGGGTGCTTGATCTGAAAAGTGAGGTGGTCAAACGCCGCCACAGTGCTGTTGTCCTGTTGGAGAACGAGGATGGACAGATCAGCCTGAACACCAGCGCCACGGTTGAAGAAGGCGTTGATCCGGCGGTTCTTGCCGAGGCCTTGCTTGCCGATGCCATCCGGCAATTGACCCGCCTGCCAGAATATCGCACCGGCGCTAAGCCGATCGTCGTGGTCGACGGTGCACTTGAAGGGGCCTTGCAGGGGGCTTGACGCCACGCCACGGCACCGCGAAAAGGGCGCAGGTTTTTCCTGTCCCCAAGCCCCGGAGCGCCCCCATGACCGATGACCGCCTGATCGTTGCCCTTGACGTGCCCAATGCCCTTTCCGGGCTAGAGCTGGCTGAAAAGCTGGGGGATCAGGTGTCGTTCTACAAGATCGGTCTTGGCATGTTGACTGGCGGCGGGCTTGCGCTTGCGGATGAGTTGAAGCGCGAGCACGGCAAGCGCATTTTCCTTGATATGAAGCTTTTCGATATCGGCGCCACGATCGAGGCGGCGGTGCGCGGGCTTGCGCAATATGACCTTGATTTCCTGACCGTGCATGGCGATCCGCATGTGGTGCGCGCCGCCAAGGAGGGGGCCTCGGGCAAGCCGCTCAAGATTTTGGCGGTGACGATCCTCACCTCGCTCGACCGGTCCGATCTTGATGCCGGGCTGATCCGGGCGGGGGATATCCCGGATCTGGTGGCCGAACGCGCGGGGCGGGCGTTCGAGGCCGGCGCCGATGGGGTCATCGCCAGCCCGCAAGAGGCGGCAATGATCCGGGCGCTGCCGACTGCGGCGGGCAAGCTTATCGTGACGCCGGGCGTGCGCCCGCTTGGCGCGGCGCTTGGCGATCAAAAGCGCGTCGCCACCCCGGCGCAGGCAATTGCCGACGGGGCCGATCATATCGTCGTTGGCCGGCCCGTCTGGGCCGCGCCCGACCCCAAGGCCGCCGCCGCCGCGATCCTGGACGAATTGCGCGGGTAGAGCATGTTGCGCAAAACCGGGTCCCACTTTTGAGCAACATGCCCTAAAGCGGCGCTGGTGGACCATCTCCTTTTTCAAAGATGCCAAGAAGCTTTCCATCGGCGCATTGTCCAAGCATTCGCCCTTGCGGCTCATGGGCTGCGTGATCCCGGCCTTCATCCGTGTCGATATAGGTCATGTCGGCCAGCCACACAGCATTCGGAGTGAGGCAATGAAAATCCTGCTCAAGCAGGTTCGGGGAAGGGCTCATCTTGTGATTGCTATCCGTTATGGCCGGCTTTCTACGCTTGTTAAGGCGCGGAGACACCAGCCCGTTGCCGGATCGCGGACAGCAGCAGACCAGAGGCCACATCGGCGGCGTCATCGTTGGCGATGCTCAGATCAACAGGCGCAGGTGGCAGGGCATCGGTGCGGGACAGGCGTGCTGCGATGTCTGCCGCAGTTTCGCGACCACGTGCCGCCAACCGTGCCGCCAGCGTTTCGGGGCGGGCGGTGATTTCGGTGGCGATCAGCGCCGGGCCAAAGGCCGCCCGCGCCTGTGGCAAAGCCCCGCGTGACCCGTTGGCAATCACTGTCATGCCCGCCGCGAGCCAATGACGCAGCTCGACCCCAAGACCGTAGCGCAGCCCGTGGCTTTCCCAATCCAGAGCGAACGCCCCTACCGCGCGCAACCGCGCAAAGGCGGCGGGCGTGACGGGCACATGTTGCTCGGCACCGCCGGGATGCAGGGGTCGGGTGATGATCCGGCGGGCGAGGATGACGTCATCCTCTGGTGCAAGCCGCGCCATTGCCCCGGCAATCACCGTGTCCTTGCCCGCACCGGATGGCCCGACGATCAGGAAAAGCCGCCCCGTCATGGCGCGCCGAACCCGTAAACCTGCGCGCCCGCGACCCATGTCGCGGCGACAGACAGCGCGCCGCCCGCGTCGCGCACCCGGATTAGATCAGCGCGCTTTCCCTGCGCGATCTCGCCCCGGTCGGACAGGCCCGTCGCCCGGGCAGGGTTTGCGGCCATCAACGCGAGCGCCAGCGGCCAGTCAAGGCCCATTTCAGCCGTCAAGACGCCAAGCGCGGGCAACATGGCCTGCGGCGCATAGTCGGAACACAGCGCCCCGGCGACACCTGCCGCAATCGCATCGCGCGCCGACAGCGCACCGGACTGGCTGCGCCCGCGCAATACGTTGGGCGCGCCAAACAGCGTGACCAGACCGGTGGCGCGACCCGCACGCGCCGTGTCCAGATCAAGAGGAAACTCGCTGATCGTCGCCCCGACGCGCGCCATGAAGGCCACGCGCTCGGCGCCTTCGTCGTCATGGCCCGCCAAGGCGACGCCATGCGGGTGGGCATGGGCGGCCAGACGTTCGACGCGCGCAACTAGATTGCCCGCCTCGGCCTGTTTCGCGCTGATCTTGTCCAGTATTTCGCCGTCATCCTTGGCATAGACGCGGGAAAGATACGCGCCATAGGCGGCAGCGTCCTTGAACTGCCCTTGCCCCGGCGTGTGGTCCATGAAGGACAACAGGCTTGCGACGCCCTCGTCAATCAGCCGCGTGACCCGCGCCTCGGACCCGGCATCGGTCAACTCGTAGCGGATATGAACGCGGTGATCGACCGCGCCCTTGAAACCGTGCAGGCCGCGCGCCAGCGTTTCCGCAAATTCCACGTCACGCACACCCAATTCGCCCTCGGCAAAGCTGATGCCGTGAAAGGCCGTCGTCACCCCCGCCGCCGCCATGCGCCGGTCGATGGCATCCAGCGCCACGGGCAGCGGGAAAAAGGCGTTGGGGCGGGGTTCGACCTCTTTTTCGATCGCGTCGCCGTGCAGGTCGATCAGACCGGGCAAGAGCAGGTCGCCGCCCATGTCATGCCGCACGGCCCCGTTGGGCGCATCGGCGTCCAGCGCGGTGATGTGGCCCTCTTCAATCGTCAGGCTGCCGTGATGCACACCCTCGGGCGTGACGATGCGGGCGTTTTCAAGATGCTGTGTCATGCCACCGCCTCGAACGCTTTGCGCTCCACCGTGATCTTCACATCGGCCAGCCGTTCAACAATGGCCATGTCATGAAAGATGCCGACCATGGCGGCGCCTTCGGCCTTGGCGGCCTCGATCATGGCACAGACGTTTTCGCGCGCGACCGGATCAAGCGACGCGGTGGGTTCGTCCAGCAGCATCAGCCGCCCCCCTTGGGTAAAGCTGCGCGCGATGTTCACGCGCTGGCGTTCACCGCCCGAGAAGGTGGCGGGCGTGGCATCCCAAAGCTGTTCGGGGATGGCGAGTGCGGCCAGCATTTTTGCGGCCTTGTCATGGGCGGCCTCGCGCGCAACGCCCTGTTGCAACAGGGGCCGGGCCACCACATCAAGGGTCGAGAGCCGCGGCAGGCAGTGCAGGAACTGCGTGACAAAGCCGATCTCGGACCGGCGCAAGTAGGTGATCTGCGTCTCGGGGGCTGTCACAAGGTCCACCAGATCACCTGCGGTGGTGCGGTAAAGCACCTGCCCCGACGACGGCACATAGGTGCGGTAGATCGCCTTGAGAAGCGAGGATTTTCCCGCCCCAGAAGGCCCTACCAGCGCCGCCAATTGCCCCGGTTTCAGATCGAAACTGATCCCCTCGGCGGCGGGCACATGTTTGGCGCGGTCGTGGATGTAAAACCCCTTGCCCAAATCGCGCACGGAAAGAATAGTATCGGTCATGTCGGCCCTCACAATGCGCTGGAAACAAGTTGTTGCGTATAGGCCGCCTGCGGATCCTCAAGGATCTGATCGGTCAGCCCGGATTCGATGATGCGGCCGTATTTCATCACGATGGTGCGCGTGGTCAGGTGGCGCACCACGCCGAGGTCGTGGGTCACGACCAGCATCG
>JAVVFB010000223.1:0-5279 GCA_032251095.1 Roseovarius sp.
CGAAGCCGGCGTGATCCGCGCTTACGCTGCGCGAGGCATTTCGGTCGTGCACAGTCGCTGGCGCGGGCAGGGTGGCGAAATCGACCTTATCCTGCGCGACGCCGAGGATTACGTGTTTTGCGAGGTCAAAAAAGCGGCGACGATTGACCTTGCCATGACCCGGCTGCGCCCGGCGCAGGCCCGCCGCATTGTCGAGGCGGCGGCACAATATCTTGGCCAGACCCCCGAGGGGCAGCTTGCCGCGGTGCGGTTTGATCTTGCTGCGGTCGACGCATCTGGTGCGGTCGAGATCGTCGAGAACGCCTTTGGTCATTTCTGAATTGCACCTTTGCCGCCCATGTCGCATGTAAGTGGCAGACCTGAACAAAGGGGCAAAGCATGAAAATCGCGTTTCAGATGGACCCGATCGGGCCGATCAATATCAATGGTGACAGCACGTTTCGCCTTGCCGAAGAGGCGCAGGCGCGCGGGCATGAGCTGTTTTATTACACGCCCGACAAGCTCGCCTATGACGAGGGGCGGGTCACGGCGCGCGGCTGGCCGCTCAGCGTTCAGCGGGTCGAGGGCGATCACTTCCGTCTTGGCGAGGAAACGTTGGTCGATCTGGCGGATTTCGACGTGGTCTGGCTCCGTCAAGACCCGCCGTTCGACATGTTCTATATCACCACTACCCATATTCTTGATCGCCTGAGCCCCGGAACCCTTGTGGTCAACGATCCGTTCTGGGTGCGCAACTTTCCAGAAAAGCTGTTGATTCTGGATTTCCCCCAGTTGATGCCGCCCACGGCAATTGCCCGCGATTTGGCCACGATCCGGGCGTTCCGCGCGCGCCACGGCGACGTGATCCTCAAGCCGCTTTACGGCAATGGCGGCGCGGGGGTGTTTCACCTGCCGGAATCCGATCGCAACCTCAGCAGTCTGCACGAGCTCTTTACCGGCTTTAGCCGCGAACCGCTGATCGTGCAGAAATACCTGCCCGCGATCAAACATGGCGACAAGCGCATCCTTCTGGTCGATGGCGCGCCGGTGGGGGCGATCAACCGCGTGCCGGCCGAGGGCGAGACGCGCTCGAACATGCATGTCGGCGGACGCCCCGAAAAGATTGCTCTGACCGAGCGCGATCTTGAAATCTGCGCGACCATCGGCCCGCTTTTGCGCGAAAAAGGTCAGGTCTTTGTCGGCATCGACGTGATCGGCAGCTACCTGACCGAAATCAACGTGACCTCACCCACCGGCATTCAGGAGCTTGAGCGGTTTGACAGCGTGAACATCGCCGCCAAAATCTGGGAGGTGATCGAGGCCAAGCGCGCATGAGCCTGCGCCGCGCGGTTTTGAACCTGCAATTGCGGTTTCTGGAAAAGCCGCATCTGGCGCGGGCGAGTGATCCGGTCAAGCTGCGACGCAGCTTCGAGACCAAGGCGCGGTTCTGGTTTCGAAGTCCGCGCGGCACCCGTTTCGAGCCGGAAACGCTTGGCGGTGTGCCGGTGCTATGGGCCTCTGGCCCGTGGGCCGCGCGGGGTGCCGGGCCGGTGATCCTTTATTTTCATGGCGGCGGTTATGTGTTCGGCTCGCCGCGCACCCACAAGGCGATGCTGGCGCGGCTGTCGTCGCTTTGCGGTCTGCCCGCCTGCCTGCCCGATTACCGGCTTGCACCGGAGCATGCCTTTCCCGCCGCGATTGACGATGCCTTGGCCGCGTATCGCGCCTTGGGTGATCATCCCGGCGGGGTGGTGATCGGTGGCGATAGTGCGGGCGGGGGGGTGGCGCTTGCGCTTTTGGCCGAGATCACCCGTTTGGGCCTGCGCCCGCCGCTTGGCACATTCGCCTTTTCACCGCTGACTGACATGACATTTTCGGGCGCAAGTGTCGCGCGCAATGCAAAGGTTGATGTGGTTCTGCCGGCGACGCGGGTCGGCGATATGGCGCAGATGTACCTACAGGGCAATGATGCGCGCGATCCGCGCGCCAGCCCGCTTGAAGCCGATTTTACCGGCGCACCGCCGGTCTGGTTGGCGGCGGGCGACACCGAAATCCTGCTCGATGATACCCGCCGGATGGCTGCGCGCCTTGCGGCGCAGGGCGTGGCCGTCGCGTGCAAGGTCGAACACGACCTGCCGCATGTCTGGCCATTGTTTCAGGGGTTGTTGCCCGAGGCAATGGCGACCCTGGGCCAAGTGTCTGCATGGATCACGTCTCTTTCATCCCGGCCAGGCGAAAGCTGATTGCCTCGGCCACATGCGGCAACAGAACCGCATCAGAGCCATCGAGATCGGCAATCGTGCGCGCCACCCGCAACACCCGATGATAGCCGCGCGCCGAGAGGCCAAAGCGCTCCGCGACCCGGTTGATCAGGGCGCGCCCCTCGGCATCCGGGCTTGCGATATCCTCAAGCGCCTGCCCCTCGGCATCGGCATTAAGCCGCATATGCGGGTGATCGGCAAAGCGCGTGGTCTGAACCTCGCGGGCGGTGTCGATCCGGGCGGCGACGGTTGCTGACGCCTCGCCCGAGGCGGGCAGATCGAGATCGCTGAAGGCCACGGGCGGCACCTCGACGCGCAGATCAAAGCGATCCATCAGGGGGCCGGAAATCCGCCCCATGTAATCCTCGCCACAGATCGGCGCACGCGAACAGGCGCGCGCGGGATCGCTGAGATAGCCGCATTTGCAGGGATTGGCGGCGGCCACCAGCATGAAGCGGCAGGGGTATTTCACATGGGCATTGGCGCGCGCCACCATCACCTCGCCGGTCTCGATCGGTTGGCGCAGGGTTTCCAGAACGCCGCGGGGGAATTCGGGAAACTCGTCCATGAACAGAACACCGTTATGGGCAAGGCTGATTTCGCCGGGGCTGGCGCGGCGGCCACCGCCGACAATCGCCGCCATGGATGCGGTGTGATGAGGCTCGCGAAACGGCCGCGTTCGGCTGATGCCGCCCTCGCTCAGCAGGCCGGCCAGCGAGTGGATCATCGAGGTTTCAAGCGCCTCGACCGGAGTGAGCGGCGGCAGGATGCCGGGCAGGCGCGCGGCCAGCATGGATTTGCCAGAGCCAGGCGTGCCGACCATCATCAGGTGGTGGCGCCCTGCGGCGGCGATTTCGAGCGCGCGTTTGGCGCGTTCCTGACCCTTGACATCGCGCAGGTCGCGCCCGGCCGGGGGCGCGGTCACCTCGCCGGGGTCAGAGGCCGAAATTGGCGATTGGCCGGTGTAATGGCGCACCACATCGGCCAGGTTGGCTGCGGCGATCACCTGAACCGAGCTGACCCATGCGGCCTCGGGGCCCGAGGCCTTGGGGCAGAGCAACATGCGGCCTTCTTCGGCGGCGGTCATGGCGGCGGGCAAGGCACCGAGCACGGCAATCAGGGAGCCATCCAGGGACAGCTCGCCCAAGGCCATGGTGCCTTCGACCGCGTCCTTGGGGATGATTTCAAGCGCAGCGAGAAGGGCGAGCGCGATGGGCAGGTCGAAATGGCTGCCTTCTTTCGGCATGTCGGCGGGCGAGAGGTTGATGGTGATGCGCTTGGAAGGCAGGGCGATCGCCATTGACGACAGCGCGGTGCGCACCCGATCACGGGCCTCTGAAACGGCCTTGTCAGGCAGGCCCACCAGCGAAAACGCCGGCAGGCCGGGGGTGATGGCGCATTGCACCTCGACCGGTTTGGCCTCGACGCCTTCAAAAGCCACCGTATAGGCGCGTGCGACCATGCCTGTTTCCGATCCTGCGTTCAAACTTGGTTAATGCCTAGCGCGCAGGTGGTTTAAGAATGGTTAACGGCGCATGGGGGCGCTGCCCCCACCTAAGAAAATTCTGCGAATTTTCTTAGAGCCCGATTCAAAACTATCTGAGCATTATTAATCCCTTGCGAGATGGCGTGTGACACGTCGAATGTGGGCGATGGTCACCCATGCCTCTGCGCTGGCGATGGATTTTTCCCAATCCTTTGACAGGCGGCGGCATCGGCCCAGCCAGGCCAGAGTGCGTTCCACGACCCAACGGCGCGGCAGGACCTCGAAGCCCTGCGCCGTGTCGGAGCGCTTGACGATCTGGACGGTCCAGCGTCCGATGGCCTTCAGAGCCTCTTGCAGTTTGGGGCCTGCATACCCGCCATCGGCGAAGATATGACGCAGCATGGGATAGCGCGCGGCGACGGCTTTCAGCACATCCGGCGCGCCGTCACGGTCCTGAATTCCAGCGCTGTGGACCTCGAGCCCGACCAGCAATCCGGTCGTGTCGGTGACGATATGGCGCTTGCGACCCTTGACCCTCTTTCCGGCATCATATCCGCTAACCCCGCCACTTTCCGTGGTTTTTATGCTCTGGCTGTCGATGATGCCCGCTGTTGGCTGGGCTTTGCGGGCCTCCGCCAGCCGCGCGGCTTCAACCAGCTTGCGGTTCATCTCATCGAGAAGACCGTCGTTGCGCCAAGCATAGAAATAGCCCCGCACCGTCGATACCGCCGGAAAACCGTTCGCCAGCATCCGCCACTGGCACCCGGTCGTCGCGACGTAGAGGATCGCGTCGAACACGTCGCGCAAGCTTGTCGTGCGGGGTCTGCCCGTGGTCTTGGGGGCTGGCATGAAGGGCGCGATCAGTGCCCATTCGGGGTCTGTCAGATCGCTTGCATACTTGTCGCCCACTCGGGCATGTTGGCGTCGGGTGAGTTCAGTCCAGGCCATCGTGATCTCCGTTCAGCTTTGCAACCGAACAGAAGCACAACCTGCTGAACTCACTTTTGTGGTTGCCGCCCGAAGTGCAAGAAGTTTTTGACGCTTTTGGCGTGTGATCGAGTGCGCACTTTTGTCAGGCCTCGAGATGCGGCACTTACAAAAGCCGCGGGCCGGGATGGTGATCAGCGGGTTGGGTCCAAATCTCAATTCCGAGCTTTCGGCTCGCAGAGTTTAACTGGTTTTCCTAACCCGGATCTGTTCGATCGTTTTGCCCATTCAGGTCGTGACTGGGCGTTTCTCAACACCGCAAAGTTACCGATGGGGGTGCCAATCGGCTTGTATGGTCTTGCCGCATTGGCCTGGCCGTTGATAATGGGGTCTTAATGCTCGCCCTTTCTTCTGGCTGAAAATATCCCGGGGAGTGTGAGGGGCAGCGCCCCTCACTCCGCGATCGGCGGCCCGTCCCGGACGTTAGTTGCCAAAAGACAGCCCCATATCCCAGAACGCCACTTCAAGCCGCGTTGCGGTGGTGAATCTCTGGCTGATCCGTTCCCATCCCGGCGTGGTGTGCGGGGTATGCCCAAGGCGGCGTAAAACCGCCCCGTCAAGCAAGC
>JAVVFB010000224.1:0-5274 GCA_032251095.1 Roseovarius sp.
CTGGCCGATGTGAAGGACATCGCCGACAAGGTTGGCGTCGGCTTCATCGGTCTTGGTGCCGCGCCGATCTGGCGGCACGAGGATATGCCGCTCATGCCCAAGGGCCGCTACAAGCTGATGGACAGCTACATGCAAAAGGTCGGCACCATGGGCCAGACCATGATGCGCCGCACCTGCACCGTGCAGGTCAACCTCGATTTCAGCTCCGAGGCCGACATGGTCCAGAAATTCCGCGTTGCCTTGGCCCTGCAACCGGTCGCCACCGCGCTTTTCGCCAATTCACCGTTCTTCGAGGGCAAGCCCAACGGCCATAAATCCTGGCGCGCACGGGTCTGGCGCGATCTTGATCCGGCGCGCACCGGCATGCTGCCTTTCGTCTTTGACGAGGGCTTCGGATTTGAGCAATACGCCGATTACGCGCTCGATGTGCCGATGTATTTCGTCTATCGGGACGGCAAATATATCAACGCCCTCGGCCAATCCTTCCGCGATTTCCTGCGCGGCGAGTTGCCCGCCCTGCCGGGTGAAAAACCAACCCTGTCGGATTGGGCCGATCACCTGACCACGATCTTCCCCGAGGCGCGGATCAAGAAATTCATGGAAATGCGCGGCGCCGATGGCGGCCCATGGCGCCGACTTTGCGCCCTGCCGGCCTTTTGGGTCGGGCTGATGTATGATCAATCCTCGCTCGATGCGGCCTGGGATCTTTGCAAATCATGGGACGCGGAAACCCGCGAGGCCCTGCGCGTCGCGGCCAGCGTCGATGGGCTTCAGGCCCGCGTGAATGGCATCAACCTGCATGACATCGCCCGCGAGGCGGTGGCCATCTCGAACTCCGGCCTCAAGGCGCGTGCCCGCTCGGGCGGCGCTGGCATGATCCCGGACGAGACCCATTTCCTGAACGCCCTGCATGAAAGCATCGAGACCGGCAAAACCCCGGCCGACGAACTGCTCGAACATTTCAATGGCGATTGGACCGGCAACCTCGACCGCATCTACGCCGAATACAGCTACTGATCGCATTTTCTTCTGGCCAAAAATATCCCGGGGAGTGTGAGGGGCAGCGCCCCTCGCGCCGCACTTACCCCTTTTGACCGATCTTCGGTTCTGTCCCGGCCTTGAGCCGCGCAATATTACTGCGATGACGCCAGAACACCAGCAGGGTCAGAACAAAGGCCAAAGAGAACGTCACCCCATAGCCCTGCACAATCACCCATCCAGTTGACAGCGCCGCCGCCATGATCGCCGCCAGTGACGAGGTCCGCGAGATCAGCGCCACGACCAGCCAGGTCAGACAGCACGCCACCCCAACCGGCCAGGCCAGTGCCAGCATGATCCCCAGAAACGTCGCAACCCCCTTGCCGCCCCGAAACCCAAGCCAGACCGGATAGCAATGGCCTACAAAGGCCATCAGCGCCGCAAGCTGCACCGCATCCTCGCCGGCAAAGGCCCGCGCCAAAAGGACCGCAACCGCGCCCTTGCCCCCGTCCAGCAAAAGCGTCAGCGCCGCCGCCAGCTTGTTGCCGGTGCGCAGCACGTTGGTCGCCCCGATATTGCCCGATCCGATCTCGCGCAGGTTGCCAAGGCCCATGATCCGCGCCAGCACCAGGCCGAACGGAATGGACCCAAGCCCATAGCCGATCACGGCCCAGAGAATCAGCCCGACAGTCGTCGTTTCAATAAGTGGCATCAATCGGCCTCATAAACTGGGGTTCCGGCAACATAGGTCGCCAGCACCTTACCCTGCAGGCGCGCGCCGTCAAAGGGCGTGTTCTTGGATTTTGAGTGCAGCGCGAAGCGATCCAGCACAAACGGCTTATGCGGATCAAACAGCACCAGGTCCGCCGGGGCACCGACCGCCAGCCGCCCCGACGCCAACCCAAGCCGGCGCGCCGGGTTAAGTGACATCGCCCGAAACAGCGTCGGCAGATCAAGCGCCTCGGCATGATAAAGCCGCAAGGCCGCCGGCAAAAGCGTCTCAAGCGCCACCGCCCCGCTGGCCGCCTCTTCAAACGGCAGGCGTTTGCTTTCTTCGTCCTGCGGCGTGTGCATCGAGCTGATGATATCAATCAACCCCGAGCGCAGCGCCTCGATCACCGCCTGTCGGTCCTCTTCGGAGCGCAGCGGCGGCTTGACCTTGAAAAAGGTGCGATAGTCGGACACGTCCAGCTCGTTGAGTGTGAGGTGGTGAATGCTTGTGCCCGCAGTGATATCAAGCCCGTTGCGCTTGGCCCGCTCAAGCGCCGGCAGGGCGCGTGCGGTGGTGATCTGATCGGCGTGATACTTGGCGCCGGTCATTTCCAGCAGCGCGATATCGCGGTCCAGCCCCATCCGCTCGGCCATCGGCGACACCGCCGGCAAGCCGCGCAGGCTGGCGAACTTGCCGCTGGTGGCGGCGGCGCCCGCACTCAGACCGGGGTCCTGCGGGTGACAGATGACAAGCGCGCCAAGGCTGCGCGCGTAGGTAAGGGCGCGGCTCAGCACCTTGTTGTCGCGCACCACGTGATCGCAATCGGTAAAGGCCACCGCCCCGGCATCCATCAAAAAGCCGATCTCGGTCATCTCGCGCCCCTCGCGCCCCTTGGTCAGGGCCGCCATCGGCAAGACATTGACCGGGGTCGCCTCATTGGCGCGCCGCGCGACGAATTCAAGCACCTCGGGGCTGTCGATTGCGGGCAATGTATCGGGGCGCGTGGCCATGGTGGTCACGCCCCCCGCCGCCGCCGCAAGCCCGGCCGAGCGATAGCTTTCCTTGTGCCGCTCACCGGGTTCGCAGACCTTGACGCCGATATCGACGATGCCCGGCGCAAGGCACTGTCCGGCGCAATCCAGTCGCTCGTCCGCCCCTGGCGTGTCGGCCTCGCCCCCCATCGCCGTGATCCTGCCGCCCTCGACCAGGAGCCAGCCAAGCGTGTCGGTACCCGCCTCAGGATTGATCAGCCGGGCATTGGTGAAAAGGGTTTTGCTCATGGGCCAGTCTTTCTGTCTGAAGTCCACCGTTCGCGCAGTTTTCTCATCCCGCCACCCAGATCATCAGCCCGGTGAGGGCGAAGATCACCAGCAGGGCGATCATCGCGATCCGGCCTGACATCCTTGGGTCTTTCGGTTCCTGCATGGCGCTCTCCTTCATGTGTCGGCGATCGCGGCCCTGATCCGGGCGATCGTGTCGGCGCGGTCGGGCTGGTATTTCAACAGGTGCTTGTCGCCGGTCTTGGTGACCACCTGCACTGCGCTTCCCATGCTGCGCAGGGTCGCGATCTGCGCCAGCGGCACGGCGCGGGTCTGGGGGCCCAAAAGGCGGCGGTCGGTCAAATCCCACCGCGCCTGCATCTCGTCCGAGGCCACGTAAAACGCCCGCACCGCCACCGCCGCAAGGCCGCCAACCGCTCCGGTCCAGACATGCGGATTGCCCGCAATCCACAGCGCCAGCATACCAAGCGCCATCGCCGCCGCCGCAAGCCAGGCGTGATCGCGCCAATAGGTCGCGCGATCCGGGGTAAAGCTGTGAACCACCCGCTCGCCCGTCAAAAGCGGCGTCGTCGGCACCATCGAATAGATAAGCCCCTCGCCCTTCACGGCATCACCGCAAGGCTGATCACCAGCGCAAGAACCAGCGCTAGAAGCGCAAAAAACCCAAGCGCAAGCCAGCGCGCCGCCCGCTGACGTTGTGGCGCCTTGTCGGGTTTGAGGGTGATCACCCCTTGCGCCCCGCCAGCAGGCAGAGGCACAAAACTGACCGGCGGCACCTCTTCGCTAAAACGCCCGATCATCCTGAGGGGGGCATGTGGCCGCATCTCCTGTGCGCGCCCGTCAAAGGCCCGTGAGGGCAACAGCAAGACCCGCCCGCGCAAGCCGTTTAACTGCAGGCGCATCGGCTCAAGCTGATTGCGCGGAATGCCGTGGCCTTCGGCCAGATAATCCGACAGGGGCAGATCCTGCAAATCGCTCACATCAAAAAGTTCGACCTCGGCTGTCTTGATCTCTTCGGCGCCCAGCGCTTCCAGAACGGCTTGATCCTCAACCGGCGCATCCGGCGCCTCGTCAACCGCAAACACCCGCAGCACATGCGCCTCATGCGCCGGAATACGCAATAGCGTGGTCATGCGCCCTCGCCCGCCTCGGCGCGCCGCGCGCGCAGGTTGCGCGCCAAAAGGTCCATCGCGGCCATCCGTACCGCCACGCCCATCTCGACTTGATCCTGAATGACCGAGCGGTTGATATCATCGGCGATCTCGCCATCAATCTCGACGCCCCGGTTCATCGGCCCCGGATGCATCACGATCGCGTCCTCCTTGGCATAGGCCAGCTTTTCACCATCAAGCCCGTAGCGATGGTAATACTCCCGCTCCGAGGGGATAAACCCGCCATCCATCCGCTCTTTCTGAAGACGCAACATCATCACCACATCGACATCCCGAAGCCCCTCTCGCATGTCGTCATAAACCTCGACACCAAAGTCCTGAATCTGCGCGGGCATCAGGGTCGGCGGTCCGACAAGACGCACCCGGTTCTCCATCTTGCCCAACAACAAAAGGTTCGAGCGCGCCACCCGGCTATGGGCGATATCGCCGCAAATCGCGATGTTGAGCCGATGCAGCCGCCCCTTGGCACGCCGGATCGTCAGCGCATCCAAAAGCGCCTGAGTGGGGTGCTCGTGGCGCCCGTCGCCGGCGTTCAACACCGCACAGCGCACCTTTTGCGCCAGCAAATCCACCGCCCCTGAATGCGGATGGCGCACCACAAGCAAATCGGGGTGCATCGCGTTGAGCGTCATCGCCGTATCAATCAGCGTCTCGCCCTTCTTGATGCTGCTGGCCTGCATCGCCATGTTCATCACATCCGCCCCAAGCCGCTTGCCCGCAAGCTCGAAACTGGCCTGCGTGCGGGTCGAGTTTTCAAAGAACATGTTGATCTGGGTGAGCCCCTTAAGGGCGTCGGCATGCTTCACATCGCGCCGGTTCAGCGCCACATATTCATCCGCCAGATCCAGAATGGTGGTGATATCGGCTGGCGCCAGTGGCTCGATCCCCAGCAGATGGGAGTGTGAAAAGGTCATGCCGCCTCCAGTCCGATTTGCTCTGCTTATAAAAACCGCATGCACCATGGGCAAGCCGGGGCTTTCATCTTTCCATAAATACTCAAATCCGCCGGTTTCCGGCCCAGAGCTTTCGCGGCTTTCGCGCGACGCCCGCCCGAGGTAGCTTGCAGTCATGGAATCGGTCCTCGGATATCACGACGCAAAGGCGCTTCTGGCCTGGCAAATCGAACTCGGCG
>JAVVFB010000225.1:0-5227 GCA_032251095.1 Roseovarius sp.
CCGAGACGCTTATGGCGTCGTCGCTCACGCGATAGCTGAAATCAGCCGCAAGCGATTCGGTGGCGCGGGCAAAGCCTTGGGCATCAAGATCGCCAGACCCCTCTTCAAGCAGGCCAACCATAAGGTTGACCGCCCCGCGTTTGCCCGGCGCATCAAGCGAGCCACCGCCGCGAAAGCGCAGCTCAAGTGCGACGAAGGGGATCGAATGATCCTCGACAAGCCAGGCCTCAAGCCCGCCCGGCGTGGTCAGTTCCTGAACCTCGACACCGGCCCGCGCGGGCAGTGCAGCACAGAGCATCACGAAGGCGAGAACAAGGCGGATCATTGGGTCACCTCCGGTGCGACAAGCCAGCCTGTCACCGATTGGGTGCGGTCAAAGACCTTGCGTGCGGCGGCCATGATATCGTCCTCTGTGACGTCTTGAAGGATCTCGGGCCACGCCTGGACATCGGCAACCTCAAGCCCCTGTGTCAGCGCGCTTCCATAGCGATGGGCAAGCCCGCCGGCATCGTCGCGCGCATAGATTTCCGAGGCCCGTATCTGCATCTTGATCCGCGCGAGCTGATCGTCGTCAATTCCGGTTTCAAGAAAGCTGATCAACACATCGTCCAACGCCGCCTCGGCCTGTTCAAGGGTCACACCCGCCGCGGGCACAACGACAAGGCTAAAGGTTGTGTCATCCAGCGACAGCCCCGAGTAATAGGCCCCGGTCTGCACCGCAATACGGCTGTCGAATTGTAGCTTTTCGGCCAGCACGGATGTGCTTCCGCCGCCAAGGATTTCCCCCAGAACGGTCAGCGCGGCGGCCTCTTCCTGCGCGCCGCTATCGCGCTCCGGCGCAAGATATGAGCGGCTTAGAAAAGGTTGCGCGACGCGCGGGTCACGAAAGGTCACGCGCCGTTCTGCCATCTGGCGCGGCTCTTGGGGGCGCAGGCGCTCGGGCAGGTCGGGATTGGCGGGAAGAGGGCCATAATAGGTCTCTGCAAGCGCACGCACCTTGTCCGGGGTCACATCGCCGGCAACCACCAGAATCGCGTTATTGGGCGCGTAAAAGGTGCGATAATAATCCAGAGCATCGTCAAGCCCCAGCTCATGCATCTCGTGCTGCCAGCCGATAATCGGCACGCCATAGCGGTGGTTGAGATACTGAGCCGCGTTTTTTTGTTCGCGAAACAGCGCCGAGGGGTTGTTTTCAACCCGCTGGTTGCGTTCCTCTATGATGACATCCCGCTCTGTGGCGATATCGCCTTCACCCAGTTGCAGGTTGATCATGCGGTCGCTTTCCATCTGCATCATCAATTCAAGGCGGTCGGCGGCGATGCGCTGAAAATAGGCGGTGTAATCATAGCTTGTAAAGGCGTTGTCAGAGCCACCATTGCGCGCCACGGTCGAGGAAAACGCGCCTGGCGCGACGGTTTTCGTGCCCTTGAACAACAGATGCTCGAGGAAATGCGCCACCCCCGAGGCACCCGGCGGCTCGTCGGCCGATCCGGCACGATACCAAACCATCTGCGTCACAACCGGCGCGCGGTGATCTTCTATCACCACCACCTCAAGCCCGTTCTCAAGAGAAAACGTGGTGACCTGATCCTTGGCCATGGCGGGGGCGAGGGGAATGATCGCAATCAGAAAACTGGCAAATAGTCTACGCATTCGGGGTCTCCGGTCCATGCTGGGCGTCTGACCACTAGATACGCTTTGGGCGCCATGTTTCAAGCACCCTGTCGCGATCGTCATTGGCGCGCGCTATTTCGGGGGCGGCGGGCTTGACGGGGTGATCGTGCCATTGCGTCGCAGACGACGCTCTTCGGCGTAAGCATCAAGCCATTGGCGCTTATAGGCGTTGGTGTAATCGTCATTCAATCCGAGGCGCAGGATGTCCACGCGGCCATGACGGCGGCGCACATCCTTATCTTCTTCGGCCAGGGTCTGGCGGATATCCGCCGTGGCGCCATAGCGATTGGCGTGATTGACAAGCGCGCCATCCCGGGCGCTCGGCGCACCAACAGCCGCCGGATTGCCGCCAAGGGCGATCACGCCATCGGCCAGCGGGTTCTGATCGGTGCGATTTGCGCCGCCCGGTGTCGGACTTGGCAGGCTGGCGTAATCCTCGGGGGCCTGCAGGGGCTTGCCCGGCATGATCGAAAACTCATCAGGCCCGTTGCCGGTATTACGAATACGGGTCAACGTCACATCATCACGGCCACCGCAGCCCGCAAGCACGGTTGCCACAAGAAGCGCCAAAACTGTTTTATGCGGCATCGCCATCGCCACTCTCCTGCAACTTTCGATCAGCCTTATCGCATAGCTGCGCCAAGGTCACGAGGGCTTTTTGCCTGTGGGCAAGACAACCATGCCAAAAGCCCCGATAAACACTGCGATATCCGCAATATTAAAGGCAAAGGGGTTGTTGATGCCACAACAGGACACATTGATGAAATCCGCAACCGCGCCATAAATCAGCCGGTCGATCACATTGCCAAGCGCGCCCCCCACCAGAAGCCCGGCGGCGATCTGCTGCCAGCGCCCGGCCGGGTCGCTATGCACCCACCACAACACCGCGCCCGAAATGACCAGTGCCACGGCGATCAAAACCCACCGCGTCAGCGGATTATCCCCCGCCATCAGGCCAAAGTTGATCCCATAATTCCATGCCATGCGCAGGTTAAAGAGCGGCGGCCAGACGTCAATCGCCCCCAGCTGGCGCAGGTTCAGGGTATGGACAACAAGGTACTTGCTGACCTGATCAAGCAGGAACACCCAAAACCCTGTCCAAAAGACGATGCGCATGCCCCGGCCCCTAGTGACGGAAATGGCGCATGCCGGTCAACACCATGGCAAGGCCTGCGTCATCGGCGGCGGCAATCACCTCGTCATCGCGCATCGAGCCACCGGGGTGGATCACGGCCGTGGCCCCGGCCTCGGCTGCGGTCAACAAGCCGTCGGCAAAGGGAAAGAACGCATCCGACGCAACAACGCTGCCCTGGGTCAGCGGCGTGGACATGCCAAGCGCCTCGGCCATGTCCTGCGCCTTGCGCGCGGCAATGCGGCAACTGTCAACGCGGCTCATCTGGCCCGCGCCCACGCCAACGGTGGCGCCATCCTTGACGTAAACGATGGCGTTGGATTTCACATGCTTGGCGACTTTCCAGGCAAACAGCATATCCGCCATTTCCCGATCACTCGGCGCGCGCTTGGTCACGACCTTAAGGTCATCCGCCGTGATGTGCCCGTTGTCCTTGTCCTGCACAAGATAGCCGCCCGAAACCTGCCTCCAGGTCCGTGCCGCCTGTCGCGGATCGGCAAGCCCCTCGGTCACCAAAAGCCGCAGGTTCTTCTTCTTGGCAAAAATACTCATAGCATCGGCATCGGCACCGGGCGCGATCACCACCTCTGTGAAAATCTGGCTGATTTCTTCGGCGGTGGCCCCGTCAAGCGGCTGATTAAGCGCGATAATTCCGCCAAAAGCCGAGGTGCGATCACAATCAAACGCGCGGCTATAGGCCTGCACAAGGGTTTCGCCGCGCGCCACGCCGCAGGGGTTGGCGTGTTTGATGATCGCACAGGCCGGGCCCGCATCGGGGGTGAATTCACTGACCAGCTCGAACGCCGCGTCGGTGTCGTTGATATTGTTATAGCTAAGTTCCTTACCCTGGATCTGGGTCGCGGTGGCGACGCCGGGGCGCAGGCTGCCATCGGTGTAAAACGCGGCTGCCTGATGCGGGTTCTCGCCATAGCGCAGGATCTGCGCCAGCTTGCCCGCCACGGCGCGGCGGCGCGGCGCGGCTTCGGCCAGGGCATCGGCCATCCAGGCCGACACGGCGGCGTCATAGGCCCCGGTGCGCGCATAAGCGGTCAGCGCCAGACGCTGGCGGAAGGCATAAGAGGTCCGCCCGTCATGTGCCGCAAGCTCTGCCAGAAGCGGCGCATAATCCTCGACATCGACCACCACGTTGACAAAGCCGTGGTTCTTGGCCGCCGCGCGGATCATCGCTGGCCCGCCAATGTCGATATTCTCGATGCAGGTCTCGTAATCGGCGCCCTTGGCGACGGTTTCCTCGAACGGATAGAGGTTCACCACCAGCAAATCGATCGCGCCAATGCCATGTTCCTGCATCGCCGCCTTGTGATCGTCATTGTCGCGCAGCGCCAACAGGCCGCCATGCACCATCGGGTGCAGTGTCTTGACCCGGCCATCCATCATTTCGGGAAAGCCGGTCACCTCGGCCACATCGCGCACCGCAAGGCCCGCCTCGCGCAGGGTCTTGGCGCTTCCGCCGGTGGACAGCAATTCGATCCCGCGCGCCGCAAGGGCACGTCCAAGATCGACCAGTCCGGTCTTGTCGGAAACAGAAAGAAGGGCGCGGGTGACGGGCGCGAGATCGGTCATGATAGGGCAGTCCTGCGTTTGGCTTTTGCTCGGTTAGTCGTCAGTCGCGGGCTCAAGCGCATCTTCTGTCAGATCGCGGATGCCAATCGGGGTATCCTGCGCCTTGGCCAGTGACCATCTAATGTGGGTCGCATACTCCATCGCGCGGCCAGAGAGAACGATCTGTTTGGTCGCACGCGGTTTGAGGCGCGTTTTTTCAAGATACACACTGGGTTGCAAGGACAAAGCGGCCCGCCCATCATTGCGGAAGATCCAGATTTCACCGCTGCGCAGCGCAAGCGAGATCGCCGCGCCCCCCAAATCGACCGAGGCATCGACATCCGGATGCAGATGAAACCGGATATCAAAGGCGATGCCATGCAGGCGCGCCTCGTCCATGGCCTGATCAAACCGGCGCCTGTCGCTGGTCTCTATCGCTAAAAGCATGTCCTCACCGGCAAGGCCGCGCCCGTTCGTGGTCAACTCCAGCCGCCGCACATGGGTGATGCCGTGACTGCGCAGATAACCGTCATGCGCGCCCTCGAACCGCAAACCATCCGGCGCTTGTGAAAGCTCGACCGGCACGCGGCGCGGCGCTTCGACAAGCCAGTCACTGTGGCGCGGATCATTGCTGAGCCGCGCGCTTGACCCGGCGGCCAGCACCAGCGTGGAATGCGACGGCGTGGCGCGCCCGGCGCGCCGCCATTCCGCGCCAAAGCTCTGCCCCGAGCCGCAATTCACGATCAAGGGCCTGCGCCCCGAGGTCAGCTCGAACGCCAGCGTCGAGGCATGTGCGCCAACCGAGGCTGGCCCGACCGGCGGCGGACTTGCATCCAGGATGAGGCTGGTGCGTCCGGC
>JAVVFB010000226.1:0-5211 GCA_032251095.1 Roseovarius sp.
AGGTGCCCGCGCTGCTCGGGGGACGAGTGGCGCTTTTGGGGGTGGAATATCCGACATACCGCCTCTTCGTCATCGTGCTCGGGACCGTGATCTTTGCCGCTCTGGCCTTTGTTCTGGGGCGCACGCAGATCGGCGCGATGATCCGCGCGGGCGTGGACAATGACGCCATGGCGGCCTGCCTTGGCATCAATGTCGAGCGGCTCTTTTTCATCGTCTTTTGCGTCGGCTGCGCACTCGCGGGGTTGGCCGGCGCCGTTGCCGCGCCGCTACTGAGCGTGACGCCGGACATGGGCCTGCAAATCCTTATCCCCACGCTGATCGTGATCGTGATCGGCGGGCTGGGCTCGCTCAGGGGCGCGATTGCCGGGTCGCTGATCTTTGGCTTCGTGCAGACCTTCGGCGCGGTGCTGGCCCCGCAACTTGCCTCTGTCCTCATCTACGCCCTTTTGGCTGCGGTCCTCGTGATCAAGCCGGTGGGCCTCTTTCCGGCGAAAGGATAAGTCGATGTTCCGTCACACCGCACTTCGCTATTGCGCGCTTGGCCTTCTGGCCGCCGGCGCGCTGTTTCAGGCGCTGACGGCCGAGTATTTCGGCCTCGAAATCCTGACCGAGATCCTGATCCTCGCCATTCTGGTGCTGGCGCTCGACATCGTCGCGGGCTTTGGCGGCATGGTGTCGCTCTGCCATGGTGCGCTGATGGGGGTGGGGGCCTATGCCTATGCGATGCTGTCGACCAAGGCGGGCATCGCCCCTCCCGTAGCCATGACCGGTGCGATTGCCCTGACCGGGGCCGCCGCCTGGGTGATAGGGGCGATCTGCGCGCGCAGCCATGGCATCTATTTCATCATGGCGACGCTCGCCTTTGGTCAGATGGCCTATTCCTACGTGTTCGAAGCGCCGGTCTTTGGCGGCGATGACGGGTTGGGCGGCATTTCGCGGCTGGATCTGGGCCTGATCGGCGTCGATCTGAACGACAGCCGCAGTTTTGCGCTCTTTTGCCTTGCCTTGCTGGGGGGGGTCTATGGCGCGTCGGTGCTGATCCTGCGCTCGGGGCTTGGCCGGTCGCTCTCGGGTGTCATGCATAACGAGCAGCGGATGCGCGCGCTTGGCCTGACGGTCTGGCGGGTCAAGGCGGATGTGTTCGGCCTCTCGGGCATGATCGCGGGACTGGCGGGCGCGCTGGCGGCGCAGCATGTCATGTATATCTCGCCCGGTCTGCTGAGCTGGACGGTGTCCGGCGAGGCGCTTGTTGTCGTCATCCTCGGCGGTCTCGGCACGCTGGTCGGGCCGCTGATCGGGGCGGCGGCCTTTGTGCTGCTGAAACATGAGCTGAGCGCGGTAACGACCCATTGGCACCTTGTGGTGGGGGTCGTTCTCATCGCCGTGGTGATGAGCCGTGCCAACGGGATTTTCGGCTGGATCGAGGCCCGTTGGGGCGCGCGGATCGAACGCCGCGTGGCCGATGCCACGCGCAAGCAGAAGCCCGAGGAGGTGCCGACCGATGCTTGAGACACGCAATCTGGACAAGAGCTTTGGCGCCGTCCACGTCACGAGGAATGTATCGCTGAAGCTGGAACGTGGCGAGCGCCGCGTGATCCTGGGGCCGAACGGGGCGGGCAAGACGACGCTCTTCAACCTTCTGGTGGGCGAGCTGACACCCGACAGCGGATCGGTGCATCTGGCGGGCGAGGATGTCACCGCCCTGCCAGTGGCGCGCCGCGCCCGCCGGGGCCTGTCGCGCAGCTACCAGAAGAACACGCTCTTCGACGGGCTGACAGTCGAGGAAAATCTCGGGCTGGCCGCCGCCGTCCACACTGGCCACGCGACGCGGCTCTGGTCGGACAGCCTGGCCAAGCGCGATGTGCGCGAGATCGTGGCCGAGGTGGCCGAACAGGTCAATCTCATGCCCTATCTCCATGCGCGCGTCTCCGAAATCAGCTACGGCGTGCGCCGACAGCTCGAGGTGGGCGTCGCTCTGGCGACCCGCCCGAAGGTGCTGCTGATGGACGAGCCGACATCGGGCGTCGGCCCGGGCATGATCGGCGGCTTCAACCAGATGATGCAGAACCTGCCGCGCGACCTGACCATGCTGATCATCGAGCATGACATGGATCTGGCCTTTGACGTGGCCGACACGATCACCGTGCTGAACTATGGCGAGGTGGTCTTCGACGGCCTGCCGGAGGAAGCACGCGGGTCGAAACTGCTCAAGGAAATCTATCTGGGGAGTTGGGAAGATGCTTGAACTCGATGCAGTCGAATCCGGCTATGGCGAGACGCAGGTGCTTTACGGCCTGACGCTCGCGGCGAAAAAGGGCCGGGTGCTGGCCATCCTGGGCCGCAATGGCGCGGGCAAGTCCACGACGCTCAAGACCATCATGGGGCTCTTGCCGATCAAATCGGGCGCCATCTCGTTCGATGGCAAACCCATCGCGGGGCAGCCCTTCGACATCGCCAGGAGCGGCATCGCCTATGTGCCCGAAACGCGCGATATTTTCCCGTCGCTCAGCGTGCGCGAAAACCTCGAGATCGCGGCCAAGCGGTTCGGCGGTGCAGGGGCCGAGTGGACGATGGAGCGGGTGCTGGAGCTGTTCCCGCGTCTGGGGGAGCGGCTGGAGAATGGCGGGATGCAGTTGTCGGGCGGTGAGCAGCAGATGCTGGCCATCGCGCGCGCCCTGCTGATGAACCCGCGCCTTCTGATCCTTGACGAGCCGACCGAAGGGCTGGCCCCGATCATCGTCAAGCTGATCCACGACAAGTTGCAGGAGCTGAAGGCGGCGGGGCTGTCGATGATCATCGTCGAGCAGAATTTCGGCTTTGCCACCTCGCTTGCGGATGATGTGGTGGTCGTGGGCAAGGGGCAGGTCGTCTGGACCGGCAGCGCCGCAGGGATCAAGGCCGACGAGGCGGCGCAACATACCTGGCTGGGTGTCTGATCCCGTGGGGGGTCAGAAGACCTTGCGCGCCACCTTTTGCGCGATGCTGACGAAGTTCTTTACATGCACGCCCTGTTCGTCGAGCCGGTAGTTCACGGAAAGCTCCGTGCGGGCGATCTCGGGTTCGATCTTGAGGAATTTCATGCCCTTGCGCGGCGCGTTTGCGACCGACTCGGGCACGATGCAGACCCCTTCGCCGACCGCGACCAGGCTGAGCGCGGTTTGCAGATCCATGCACCAGATGCGCATGGGGGCCTCGAAACCCGCATCCTCAACGGCCTTCAACACCATATCCGCATAGCTGGGCCGGGGGCGCTCGGGGTAGAGAATGAGGTTGTGGGTCATCAACCGTTCGAGCTTGGCCACGGTTCGTCCGTCCGTGTCGACAGTATCGGGCAGAGCAAGGATCAGTCGTTCCTCAACAAGGTGTTTTGACAGAAATTCAGGATCTTTCAGCGTCGGCCGCGCGAACACCACGTCCAGCTCGCGCGAGACCAGGGCGCGGTGCAGGTCGGCATTGTTCATGGGATTGAGGCTCAGATTTACCTCTGGATAATTCGCACGGTAAGACCTGATGATGTTCGGAAGAATCCCGAATGTCGCGGACCCGACAAAGCCGATGCGCAGCCGCCCCTCTGCGCCCTGACCCAGGCGGCGCACTTCCAATTGCGTATCGTCGAGCTGCGCCAGTATCGCCTTTCCCCGTGCAAGCAGGCGTTCACCGGCCTGTGTCAGGGTGATCGCGCTGCGGCCTCGATTGAACAGAATTGCCCCCAGCTCATCTTCAAATTGCTTGATTGCACGGCTGAGCGGCGGCTGCGCCATGTCGAGCCGGTCCGCCGCGCGACCGAAATGCAATTCCTCGGCGACGGCGATGAAATAGGTCAGTTGCTTGAAGTTCATTTTTGCGCTCCCCAACCCGACGTTAGGCGATCCGCGCAGACGAAAA
Organism: Roseovarius sp.; assembly: GCA_032251095.1. Taxonomy (GTDB): domain Bacteria; phylum Pseudomonadota; class Alphaproteobacteria; order Rhodobacterales; family Rhodobacteraceae; genus Roseovarius. The sequence continues at coordinate 3,886 of JAVVFB010000226.1, forward strand.
AAGGCCCCCGACGGTCGGGCGGGCCACTTACAGGTTATTGTGCAGATCAGGACGGGCCGACGACGCGGCAATGGCCGGTGCGAGTCGAGAGCGGACGGCAAACAGAGGACCTCATTCTAAAGTTGGGCCTTTTCGGGTTCTACCTGTTGACTGACAATTAGCCCGCGTTGGCAGGAAGCGAAATCATGCGGTTTGGACTACCCCTAAGTACCGATATAGTAGCATCGTCATCAATGCGAATTACTAAAAAGTTGCCTCGCTGCCAGAAACCTTTGCAATGATCAACGATTGCAGAGACGTTCTTAAAGGTTAGAGGGTAAAGATCTTGCGTTCCTGCCGAGGGACTGGGGATTATCTCCCATCTTGTTTCAGATACTTGCTTCCATCCTTCGATCTCTACCGCTGTTCTAGTGATGCCATTTATGCAACCGATGGCTAATGCGCCCTTAAGAGCCCGATATTTGGCGGCCACATTCCAGAACTGGCATGTGGCTTCTAAATACAGGTCTGGGCCATCATCACGATACTCTGTTCGCCGATCAGATACACCATTCGCGATATTGAAAAAGAAAATCGGGCGCTTCATCAAAGAAGACGGCAAACTTGATAGATCGAGTTTAGGGGCACACCAAGCCCGTAATTCTGTGCGAGATTTCATCCCACTCTCAGCTGACCCACAACCAGACTGCTTATTCGTCAATGGAACGTTCATCTCGCGCAAAATATCAATCAATGCACTTTCAACGAGAAGCGCCTCGTGCTCGCTTCCCAGTCCCGAACGAACGATCTTCCATGGGACATCGCCCGCAGTTTTCCATATCTGTTGGATCTTTGCTATCTTGGATCGCTCTTCGTCGCTGTCGCTACGCGCCTCATCAAAATGGTCGAAAACCCGGCGATTTCCGTCGCCTGTGCGACCGCCACCTTTGCCCACGTAAAAAGGTTGACCTGTTTCTGGATCAAAAAGAGCATACACATAGTGGCCAAGCTTCTTCGCCACCAGATCGTCGAACAACATTGCATCAGACTCATTTCGCATACATTCAATTCCTCTGTAGACTGTGCGGCAGGTCAGCCCCTACAATTGTCCGATAGTACTCGTTGAAACTATATTTCCTCCTCTTTTGTTGCACAAGAACAGAATGATTGCAAACGAACGGCAACTCTGTCCGCACCGCTGACACTCGCAACAACACCGCCCTCGCAGATTTCTGCGAGGGCGCGCTTGCGTCCCATACCCTGTCAGTGCTGAGCTATGCGGGAAACTGGGTGACGGAGTTTGAGAAGGCGGCGTATCGTGGCGGGTGATCAAGCCTGCCAGAACTT
>JAVVFB010000227.1:0-5176 GCA_032251095.1 Roseovarius sp.
GGGCGATATCCTTGTGGGCAAGATCACCCCCAAAGGCGAAAGCCCGATGACACCGGAAGAAAAGCTGCTGCGGGCAATCTTTGGCGAAAAAGCCTCGGATGTGCGCGACACCAGCCTTCGGGTCAAGCCGGGCGATTTCGGCACGGTCGTCGAGGTGCGCGTCTTTAACCGCCATGGTGTGGAAAAAGACGAACGTGCGCTTCAGATCGAGCGTGAAGAGGTCGAGCGTCTGGCGCGTGACCGTGATGACGAGCTGGCGATCCTGGATCGCAACATCTATGCCCGTCTCAAGACGCTTGTGCTTGGTAAAGTGGCGGTCAAAGGCCCCAAGGGTGTCAAGTCGAACTCGGACATCACCGAGGATTTGCTGGCGACGCTGACCAAGGGTCAGTGGTGGCAGCTGGCGCTAAAGGACGAGGGCGATGCCCAGATCGTCGAGGCGCTGCACGAACAGTACGAGGCGCAAAAGCGCACGCTGGACGCGCGGTTCGAGGATAAGGTCGAGAAAGTGCGCCGGGGCGACGATCTTCCGCCGGGTGTGATGAAGATGGTCAAGGTCTTCATCGCCGTGAAGCGCAAGCTTCAGCCGGGCGACAAGATGGCCGGGCGGCACGGCAACAAGGGTGTTGTGTCCAAGGTGATCCCGATCGAGGACATGCCGTTCCTTGCCGATGGCACCACGGTTGACATCTGTCTTAACCCGCTCGGCGTTCCCAGCCGGATGAACGTGGGGCAGATCCTTGAATGTCACATGGGCTGGGCGGCGCGGTCGCTTGGTATCAAGATCGATGAATCGCTTCAGGAATATCGCCGCTCTGGCGACATGACCCCGGTGCGCGAAGCGATGCGGATCGCCTATGGCGACGATGTCTATGAAGAAGGCATCGCCGATATGGACGAAAAGACCCTGGTCGATGCGGCCGGCACCGTGACACGCGGTGTGCCGATTGCAACGCCGGTGTTTGATGGCGCCAAAGAGCATGATGTGAACGATGCGCTGAAACGTGCGGGCTTTGACGAAAGTGGTCAGTCGGTGTTGTTTGATGGCCGCTCGGGCGAGCAGTTTGCACGTCCGGTCACCGTGGGCATCAAGTATCTGCTCAAGCTGCATCACCTTGTCGATGACAAGATCCACGCGCGCTCGACAGGGCCCTACAGCCTTGTTACCCAACAGCCGTTGGGCGGTAAAGCGCAGTTCGGCGGCCAGCGTTTCGGGGAAATGGAGGTCTGGGCTCTGGAAGCTTATGGTGCCGCCTATACCCTGCAGGAAATGCTGACCGTGAAGTCGGACGACGTGGCAGGCCGCACCAAGGTCTATGAGAGCATCGTCAAAGGCGAGGACAATTTCGAGGCCGGTATTCCGGAATCGTTCAATGTTCTTGTCAAAGAGGTCCGGGGCCTTGGCCTCAACATGGAACTCCTGGATGCGGAGGATGAAGAGTAAGGGCAAAATTTTCTGCGAAAATTTTGATGCCAAGAAAATTCGCAGAATTTTCTTGGCGCCCCCTCACAGCCTCTGCCCGAATTCAAGGATTTGAAAATGAACCAGGAACTGACAAACAACCCGTTCAACCCGGTGGCCCCCACCAAGGTGTTCGATGAAATCAAGGTCAGCCTTGCCAGCCCCGAGCGTATTCTGAGCTGGTCTTATGGCGAGATCAAAAAGCCGGAAACCATCAACTATCGGACCTTCAAGCCCGAGCGTGATGGCCTGTTCTGCGCGCGTATCTTTGGCCCGATCAAGGATTACGAATGCCTCTGCGGCAAATACAAGCGGATGAAGTATCGCGGCGTTGTCTGCGAGAAATGCGGCGTTGAAGTCACCCTTCAAAAGGTCCGCCGCGAGCGTATGGGCCATATCGAACTGGCTGCGCCCTGCGCCCATATCTGGTTTTTGAAGTCGCTGCCGTCGCGCATCGGCCTCATGCTGGACATGACCCTGCGCGATCTTGAGCGTGTGCTTTACTTTGAGAACTATGTCGTCATCGAGCCCGGCCTGACCGACCTCACCTATGGTCAGATGCTGAGTGAAGAAGAGTTCATGGATGCACAAGATGCCTATGGCATGGATGCTTTCACCGCCAATATCGGTGCCGAAGCGATCCGCGAAATGCTTCAGAACATCGATCTGGAGGCCGAGGCCGAGCGTCTGCGCGCGGACCTCAAAGAGGCCACCGGCGAGCTCAAGCCGAAGAAGATCATCAAGCGTCTGAAGGTCGTCGAATCCTTCCTTGATTCCGGCAACCGTCCGGAATGGATGGTGATGACGGTCATTCCGGTCATTCCGCCAGAGTTGCGCCCGCTGGTGCCGCTGGATGGGGGCCGTTTTGCCACCTCTGACCTGAACGACCTTTATCGTCGCGTGATCAACCGCAACAACCGCCTCAAACGTCTGATCGAGCTGCGTGCGCCTGATATCATCGTGCGCAACGAAAAGCGGATGTTGCAGGAATCTGTCGATGCGCTGTTTGACAACGGTCGTCGTGGCCGCGTGATCACCGGCGCCAACAAGCGCCCGCTGAAATCGTTGTCGGACATGCTCAAGGGCAAACAGGGCCGTTTCCGCCAGAACCTTTTGGGCAAGCGCGTCGACTTTTCCGGCCGTTCGGTGATTGTGACCGGTCCCGAGCTCAAGCTGCATCAATGTGGTCTGCCCAAGAAGATGGCGCTCGAACTGTTCAAGCCGTTCATCTATTCGCGCCTTGAGGCGAAGGGCCTTAGCTCGACCGTCAAGCAGGCCAAAAAGCTGGTGGAAAAGGAACGTCCCGAGGTTTGGGATATCCTTGATGAGGTGATCCGCGAGCATCCCGTGATGCTCAACCGGGCGCCGACCTTGCACCGTCTTGGCATTCAGGCCTTCGAGCCGGTTCTGATCGAGGGCAAGGCCATTCAGCTTCACCCGCTGGTCTGTGCCGCCTTCAACGCCGACTTTGACGGCGACCAGATGGCGGTTCACGTGCCGCTCAGCCTCGAAGCCCAGCTTGAAGCGCGCGTGTTGATGATGTCGACCAACAACGTTTTGTCGCCCGCCAACGGCGCGCCGATTATCGTTCCCTCGCAGGACATGATCCTTGGCCTTTATTATGTCACGCTGATGCGCGAAGGCATGAAGGGCGAGGGCATGGTGTTTTCGTCGATCGAAGAGGTTCAGCATGCGCTTGACGCGGGTGAAGTGCATCTGCACTCGCGCGTCACCGCACGCGTGCCGCAGATTGATGCCGAGGGCAACGAGGTGATCATCCGCGTTGAAACCACGCCGGGCCGTGTGCGTCTTGGGGCACTTTTGCCGCAAAACGCCAAGGCACCGTTCAGCCTTGTGAACCGCCTTTTGCGCAAGAAAGAAGTGCAACAGGTCATCGACACCGTCTATCGCTATTGCGGTCAGAAAGAGAGCGTCATCTTCTGCGATCAGATCATGACCCTTGGCTTCCGCGAAGCGTTCAAGGCCGGGATTTCCTTCGGCAAGGACGACATGGTGATCCCCGATACCAAGTGGACCATCGTCGAGGAAACCCGCGGTCAGGTGAAGGGGTTCGAGCAGCAGTACATGGACGGTCTGATCACTCAGGGCGAAAAGTACAACAAGGTCGTCGATGCCTGGTCGAAGTGTAACGATCAGGTCACCGATGCGATGATGGGTACCATCTCGGCCGAGCGTAAAGACGAAAACGGCGCCGTGATGGAGCCGAACTCGGTCTATATGATGGCCCACTCCGGTGCGCGTGGCTCGGTCACCCAGATGAAACAGCTGGGCGGGATGCGCGGCCTGATGGCCAAGCCGAACGGCGACATCATCGAGACACCGATCATCTCGAACTTCAAGGAAGGTTTGACCGTTCTTGAATACTTCAACTCGACCCACGGCGCGCGGAAAGGTCTGTCTGATACGGCTCTGAAAACCGCCAACTCGGGTTACCTGACACGTCGTCTGGTGGATGTCGCGCAAGACTGTATCGTGCGTCAGCATGATTGCGGAACCGAGCGCGGCGTGACGGTGGAAGCGGCTGTCAACGACGGTGAAATCGTCGCCTCTCTGGCCGAACGTGTGCTGGGCCGTGTTGTGGCCGAGGATATCGTTGATCCGGCCAGCGATGCGGTTCTGATCGCCACCGGTCAGCTTATCGACGAACGGATGGCCGATATGCTTGAAGAGGCCGCGGTGCAAACCGTGCGTCTGCGTTCGCCGCTGACCTGTGAGGCCGAGGACGGCGTTTGCGCCATGTGCTATGGTCGTGACCTTGCACGCGGTACGATGGTCAACATCGGCGAGGCCGTGGGCATCATCGCGGCACAGTCGATCGGCGAGCCGGGCACACAGCTTACGATGCGGACCTTCCACATCGGCGGCGTTGCCCAAGGTGGCCAACAGTCGTTCCTTGAAGCCAGCCAAGAGGGCACGATCACCTATGATCAGCCCCAGACTCTGGTCAATTCCAACGGTGAAACCCTCGTGATGGGCCGGAACATGAAGTTGCGGATCATCGGCGACAAGGGCGTTGAACTTGCCAGCCACAAGGTTGGGTACGGCACGCGTCTGTTCGTGGAAGAGGGCGGCAAGGTTGTGCGCGGTCAGAAACTGTTCGAATGGGATCCCTACACCCTGCCGATCTTGGCCGAGAAATCCGGTACTGCGAAATTCGTCGACCTCGTCAGCGGCGTTGCCGTGCGTGACGTCACCGATGATGCGACCGGCATGACCCAGAAGATCGTGACCGACTGGCGCGCGGCCCCCAAGGGCAACGAACTCAAGCCCGAGGTGTTCATCGTGGGCGCTGATGGCGAGCCGATGCGCAACGATGCGGGCAACCCGGTGACCTATCCGATGTCGGTCGATGCCATTCTTGCGGTCGAAGAAGGCCAGGAGGTGCATGCCGGTGACGTGATCGCGCGGATCCCGCGCGAAGGCGGCAAGACCAAGGACATCACCGGTGGTTTGCCGCGTGTGGCCGAACTCTTTGAGGCACGTCGCCCCAAGGATCACGCCATCATCGCGGAAATCGACGGTTACGTTCGCTATGGTCGCGACTACAAGAACAAGCGTCGCATCACCATCGAGCCGGCCGACGAGACGCTGGAGCCCGTTGAATACATGGTGCCCAAGGGCAAGCACATTCCGGTTCAGGAAGGTGATTTTGTCCAGAAGGGTGATTACATCATGGACGGTAACCCCGCGCCG
>JAVVFB010000228.1:0-5137 GCA_032251095.1 Roseovarius sp.
AGGGGCGGGCTCGAATGTGGGCAAGTCGATGCTGGTGGCCGGGCTCGCCCGCGCCTATCGCTTGCGCGGGCTGAGCGTTGCGCCGTTCAAGCCCCAGAACATGTCGAACAACGCCGCCGTGACATGCGACGGTGGAGAGATCGGCCGCGCGCAGGCGCTTCAGGCCCTCGCCGCCGGGCGCGCGCCCCATACCGACATGAACCCGGTGCTGCTCAAACCGGAATCCGACATCGGCGCTCAGGTCATCGTGCAGGGCAAACGCTTTGCCACCCTGCGCGCCCGCGATTACGCCAAGGCCAAGCCACAGCTTCTGGCCCCTGCCCTGCAAAGTTTTCACCGCCTCTGCGCGGGTGCCGACCTTGTCCTGATCGAGGGTGCAGGGAGCCCCGCCGAGATCAACCTGCGCGCGGGCGACATTGCCAATATGGGCTTTGCCGAGGCCGCAGGCGTCCCGGTGATCCTTGTCGGGGATATTGATCGTGGCGGCGTGATTGCCCAGATCGTCGGCACGCAGGCGGTCCTGCCCCCTGAAGACGCCGCGCATATAAAAGGTTTTGCGGTCAACAAGTTTCGCGGCGACGTTAGCCTGTTTGACGAGGGCGTGACCGAGATCGCCACACGCACCGGCTGGCCCTCGATCGGGGTCATTCCGTGGTTCGATCAGGCCTGGCGCCTGCCGGCCGAGGATGTGATGGATATCGCCTCGACCAACGGCGGCGCGTTCAAGGTGGCGGTGCCGCGCCTGTCGCGGATCGCCAATTTCGATGACCTTGACCCGCTCTCAAGCGAACCGGGCGTCAGCGTCGCGATCATCCAACCCGGTCAGCCCCTGCCCGGCGATGCCGATCTGGTGCTGATCCCCGGCAGCAAATCCACCATCGCCGATCTGGCGGATTTTCGGCGCAATGGCTGGGATATCGACCTTGCCGCCCATATCCGGCGCGGCGGGCATGTGTTGGGGATTTGCGGCGGCTATCAAATGCTTGGCCAAGAGATCAACGACCCAGCGGGCATCGAAGGACCGGCCTGTTCGGTGCCCGGCCTTGGCCATCTTGATGTGGTCACCACCATGCATCCAGAAAAACGGCTGGCGCTGAGCAGCGCCACCTATCTGGCGACGGGTGACGCTGTCGAGGGTTATGAAATCCACCTTGGTCATACCAGCGGCCCGGATTGCGGCAATGCCTGGCTGGCTGTTGGGGATCGCCCCGAAGGCGCGGCGACGGCGGATGGTCGGGTGCGCGGGGCTTATCTGCACGGGCTTTTTGCCAGCGACGCGTTTCGCGCCGCTTTTCTTGGCGGTCTCGGGGCCGCGTCTGGCCTGAATTATGGGCAAAATGTCGAAGAGACCCTCGATGCGCTTGCCGCGCATCTTGAAACGCATATGGATCTGGATCTGTTGCTTTCGCTCAGCGCCGAGCCAAAGGCCTAGTCCATATCCTGACTTGTCAGCGCGCGGTGTATCTCGCGACGCACCAGTTTGCGCACATTGCGGGTGATCCGCTCGCCAAGGGCGCCCTGCAATTCCTGACGGACGATTTCGGATACCATATCGCGCAGCGCTTCTTCATCCAGAACCGCATCATCCAGCGAAAGGCCGTCATTATCGCCCCACTCTTCAACCGGTGGGACCGGCAAGACATCCTCGGACCAGCTCTGCTCGTGGCGGGCCGAAGCCACCTCATCCGCGTCTTCCCAGTCAGGATCGGCTGAAAGTTCTTCTTCCTCGATCTCTTCCGCGCGGTCCTGCGCATCGCCCCAAGACAGCGGGGTCACCCGGCCACCGGCATAATCGTCGCCCGATTCGCCATCCGGTTCCCACTGGTCGTTGCGACTGGCAACAACCGCTTCGAACTCGGCGGCCTGTGCCTCAAGATCGCTGGGGCTGTCTTCTGTCGCTGGCTGCTCGGTGGCTTGGGTTGGGGCGGGCGGGGGCGCGGCGTCATCGTCACGCGATGACTCGTCCTGTGTAACCTGGTCAGTCACGGCCTCTGTCCGAACTTCGGCTTTTTCAAGCCAGAGATCCCCTTTGACCTCTGCATTTTCGTCACTGTCACTGTCGTTTTGGTGCTCGGCGTGGGAGGCAGGATGATCTTCGTCCTGAGAGTCGCCCGGCTCTTGCATTGCGAGACTGTCCGGCTCGGACATCTCATCGTTGTCCCGGGGTGACGCGTCATCGTGGCCCTCGGTTTCATCCTGCGCCCGGTCTTCGGCATCACCATCGTCACGCCCCTGTTCAGGTTCAGGCATGATAAACTCTGCGGCCTCTTCTGGCGCTTCGATCTCATCGGGCGGTGCGATACCGGGTCCTTGGCCAGATGGCACATCATCCACCCGCAAGGCCGGTGTCAGCACAAGCCGGTTTGCCGGTTCGATTTTGGACGGCTCGGCCGATTTCGCCACGCCGGACTCAGCCTGCTTGCCGTTGGACACAAGCCGCCGAATAGAGGACAGGACATCCTCGATTTCCATGTTGGTCACAGGATCGGACATTTATAACTACCACTCTTGCCTAATCGCAGCTTACCCCTGAGGGCCTTTTCACACAACCGATTCAAACAACCGATCAAGATAGAGTTTTAGTTTTTGCCAATTGCACGCAGCACACGGTCAAGTTTCTTGCCCTGCGGGCTTGAATCAACGGGGGCTGTTTTAACAAGATCGTAATAGGCACCGGGGTCATAGGTTTGCACCCCAAGGTTCAGATCTTTCGCCGTCAGCTCGCCCATGGACGACAGCACCGAATAGGCGGCAATCACCACATCGGCATTCGCCGAGATAAGATTGGCCTTGGCATTCAACAGATCCTGTTCGGCATCAAGCACGTCAAGCGTTGTACGCGCGCCAAGCTTGGCCTCTTCGCGCACCCCGTCAAAGGCGACCGTTGCGGCGCGCACTTCTTCGCGGCTCGAGGCGCGGCTTGCGCGGGCGGCGCGCAGATTGGCATAGGCATTGCCCACATCCTGGGTCACCTGAAGCCCCGCAAGATGCAGCGCCCCACGCTGTGCATCGCGCTGCGCCATTGCCTGGCGCTTGGCGGCGCTAAGCCGCCCGCCCTGATAGATCGGGCCACGCAATTCCACCCCGACACTTCCGCCTTGCGACAGATCCGATCCGCCGATTTCCTCGCCTGCACTCAGCCGCCCCGCAAGGCTTAGCGTGGGCCGCATCGCCGCTGCTGCGGCCTGGATATTCAGCTCGGCTGCGGCCACGTCATGCTGGGCCTTCAAAAGATCGGGATGACGCCGCATCGCGACGGATTTCGCCGCCTGAACATTATCGCCAAGATTCGGCATCGCGGTCGGTGTCCGCAGCGTGCCTGGGCTACGCCCGATCGCCGAGCGGAATTCTTCCACCGCGCGGGCCAGATCGCCTTGCGCCCCCGCAAGACCGCTTTGCGCGTTGGCCACGGCCGCTTCGGCCTGGGCCACGTCGGTGCGGGTCACTTCGCCAACCTCAAAGCGATCCTGGGCGGCGCGCAATTCCTGACGCAAAAGCCGCAGGTTGTTTTCCCGCAGGGCAACGAATTCGCTGTTGCGGATCACATTCATATAGGCGTTCACGCCGCTCAGCAGAACAAACTGTTCGACACTGATCAGGGTTTGCCGAGTCGCAAGAACCGTTTCCTTGGTCGACTCGATCAACAGATCGCTGCGCCCGAAATCATAAAGCAAAAGACTTGCCGTGATCCCGATATTGACATCCGTGCTTCCGGTTTTGCGCGTTTGGCTGAAACTGCGTGTGCGGCTGAAGGTGCGGGTCACATCGCTGGTCCAGTCGATGATCGGGCGCAGTTGCGATACAGCCTGTGCAACATCCTCGTCAGCCGCCCGCAACAGCGCCCGGTTCTGATCGAGCAAGCCGCTGTTGAGATAGGCGCTCTTGAGGGCATCGGCCAATGTCTCGGCCCGCGCGGCAAGCGGCGCGCAGACTAGAACAGCCAGCCCCAGAGCGGCGCCAAAAGCGCGGCCACAGGATATGAATGTGCTTTTCACTTTCAACTTACGCTCCATCGGTTTTCGCTTGCGGGGGCGCAACGCCCCCCCCCCTCAAAGGGTAAAGGCCGCGTGACGCTCAAATCCAGGGAGAACCGGCGCCCCGGCATTGAAGGCAAAGCGCCAGCTGACCTGACCGTCGATCTTGTAACCGATCCTGACCACGCCAAGCGCGCCTTCCATGAACAGACAGGCAATCCGCCCGCCCTCTTTCAACTGATCGCTGAGTGCCTCTGGCAAATGTTCGACCGCACCCTGAATGGTGATGACATCGTAAGGGCCATGCTCTGCGGCCCCCTGAGTCAGCTCGCCCTGATGCATGATCACGTTGTCGGCACCGTTTTCGGACAGCACGCGCTGTGCCTCCTGAACCATGTCGGCGTCATCCTCGACCGCGACAACCGCCTCGGCCATGCGCGCCATCACCGCAGAGGAATAGCCAAGCCCTGCACCGATGTCGAGCACCAGATCGTCGCCCTCAAGCTCAAGCGCATCAAGCATTTTCGCCAGAGTGCGCGGCTCAAGCATGACGCGGCCCGCGCCAAGGTTGACATTCTCGCCCATATAGGCGGCCTCACGCAGGGCGCGCGGCACGAACTGTTCGCGCGGCACCGATAGCATGGCGTCGATAATCGGAAATTTCGTCACATCCGAAGGGCGAACCTGCGTGTCCACCATCATCGTGCGCCGGGCGGCATAATCTGTCATGAGCTTAACTCTCGGCTTCGGAATATTATGAGTGGGTTTTGACACAGAACCCGCGCGGCGGCAACGCCTAGAGATGGCGAAAACCTCTCATTGCCCACTTGCGTAGCTTCTGGTGATCAGATAATCCACATCAACCACAATCGGCGGCGAGTTGGCGGAGTGGTTACGCAGCGGATTGCAAATCCGTGTACACCGGTTCGATTCCGGTACTCGCCTCCAAAATATCTAGTTGTTTTTACTGGATTTTCAGCCACCACCCACAAAATGTAGTCACCAAAATTCTGTACACAATTCGTACACAGTTTTGGCGTGCAAATTCAGCCCACATCAGCTATTGTCTCAGCACATCAAGCACTTAGGTTGTGTCTCGAAAGCGGTGGAAATTCTCTGGCAGCGATCTCCGAGCGGGTTGATTTGGGCCTGATCAGGCGACG
>JAVVFB010000229.1:0-5071 GCA_032251095.1 Roseovarius sp.
TCGGTGGTGCCAACCATCATCAGCCATCTGTTGCACGCCCCGAACGACCCGGATGCGATCACCAGACACCGGTTGCGGTTCGGGCGCTCGGCCTCATCGGCGCTTGCGCCGGATGTGCAGACCGCGTTCGAGACCCGCTTTGACGTGCCGATCATCGAGACCATGGGCCTGACCGAAACGGCGGCGCAAATCCTGTCCAATCCGCTGCCGCCGGGGGTGCGCAAGATCGGCTCGCCGGGGGTGGCCTATGGCAACGAGGTGGCGATCCTGGGCGCGGACCTGCGGCCTTGCCCGCCCGAGGTTGAAGGCGAAATCGCGATCCGCGGGCCCAATGTGATGCTGGAATATCTCAAGAACCCCGAAGCGACGCAGGCGACCTTTGCCGGGGACTGGCTGCGCACCGGCGATCTTGGCCGGGTGGACGCTGACGGCTATGTCTTTGTCACCGGGCGGCTTAAGGAATTGATCATCAAGGGCGGTGAAAACATCGCCCCGCGCGAGATCGACGAGGCGCTTTATACCCATGCTGACGTGATCGAGGCGGCGGCCTTTGCGCGGCCCTGCGCAAGTTACGGTGAGCGGGTCGAGGCGGCGGTGCGGCTGCGCGAGGGATCGGTTCTGTCGGGCGCCGCGCTGCGGCAAATCTGTGTTGAGCGTGTTGGCGCGTTCAAGGCGCCCGATGTGGTGCATATCATTGATGAGTTGCCCAAAGGGCCGTCGGGCAAGATCCAGCGGCTGAAGCTGGCCGAGGTGCTTGGCACGCTCTAACCGACCTGCTGAGTGGTGCTCGCCCGGCCGGGACCGGCCAGTCTCGCATTGGGTGCGTTTGGTGGCGCGGGCCTGATCAGCGCCAGAGGCCAGCATAAGAGGCAAACACCCCCTGAAGCTTGGCCAAGGCGCGATTGGCGGCTCCTGCGCGGGGAAGGTCACCCGCGCTCAGGCGCTCAATCACCACCTCGACGGGACAGGCCGCGCCGGTTTTGGGATCAAGATAGCGCGGATAATCAATCAAGGTCGCATGCACGAGCCCGGCAAGCGTGGGGGTCGCGCGGCGCCGTCGGGGGGGCGGCTCTCCGAGATCGCGGGTCAGGCCCCAGCCCGCATAAAACGGCGCGCCGGTGGTGGTGACGCGCACCCCGCGCAACAGCGCCTCGAACCCAAGCAGCGAGGTCATGGTCCAGACCTCTTGCACCTGCGCCAAAAGCGCGGCGGGATCGGCGCCCCCCACCACCAGATCGGCCAGCCTCGCCAGGCTCTCGGGGGGAATGGCACCGGGGCGCAGGCCCGCCTCGACATCGGGGTGGGGTTTATAGAGGATCACCGCCTCTGGGTTCTTGTCGCGCACCCGTTCAAGCAGCGCCAGATTGGTGTGTATCGCCCCCGCGCCCAGCCGGATCGAGGCGTCATCCTCGACCTGACCGGGCACCAGGATGCGATGGCCGGGCGGAAGATCGGGCACCGTCCCGCCAAGGTTATACTTGCTCAGCCGCTCGGTGATCAGCCGCGCGATCAGGGCCTCGGCGCGCAGTCGTTGATCCGGGCGCAGGCTGGCGCGCGCGGCGATCAGGCGCTCAAGGCGGCTTTCACAGGTGGGATCGTAGTAAATCCCGAGATCGTCACAAACCAGCGACAGCGGCGGCACAAGATCGGCCCCAAGCCCGCGCGAGCGCAAAAAACCATCCTCGACACGTACCGCGCCCTCGGGGCCAACCTCGGGTTTGGAGGCCCAGACCATGGCGGGGCGATCCGGCGGGGCAGTGGCGGATTGGGCGAACTGCACCCGGCGATACCTGCCGAAGAACCGTTGAAGCGGCGCACGTTTCCAGAGCCGTATGCCATGCGCGGCCCAGCCGTTGCGATCCTCGCGCCAGGCCCGCGCGCGGGCCTCTAGCGTGCTGATCGCGGTGTCGAGATCACATAATTCGTCGCGATAGGGATCGTACCATTTGGGATAGAGCAGCATCACCCCGGCAAACAGCTGTGCCCGCGTCAGGGCGCGCGCGCGCCGCTCAAGCCGGATCGGGTGGCGATCATCGGTCAGATCCCAGCCAGCATAGAACGGCTGGCCAAAGACCCGCGGGCGGTGGCCTGCGAAAATTGCCTCAAAGCCAAGCTGCGAGGTAACGGTATAAACCGCGATTGCGCCCTCGAGCAGGGCCCAGGGGCTGACGGGATCGCTGAACAGGGTGATGCGCTCGCTTGCATCGCGTGCGCTGAAATACCCTTCGCGATGCCCGGCGCGGGTTTCGGGATGGGTCTTGATCAGGATGCGCGCGCCGGGGTTATCCTCTTGCGCATAATACAGCATCTCGCGGAACGTGTTGGCATCGGCGCCACCATGGGTGACGCTGGCATCGCCGCGGGTCTGGTCAATGACCAGAACATAGCCCGGATCGGGGCAGGGGGTGCTTGGATCAAAGGCGTTGTATTTCGATAGATGCGCCTCTTGCAGGCGGGCAATGGCGGCGCGCGCGCGATCAAGAAGGGCGGTATCGTCTAGCGGATTAGTCTTGAGAATGTGTTCAAGATCAGAGGGTTGCGCGCTATCGAATGCCGCGCCGCGATGGTCGATCACAAGGCCAAGCGGCGGCTCGCCGTCGCGTCCGGGATGAATCGAGCGCAAAAAGGCATCCTCAACCCGGATCAACGCAGCGCCGGTGCGCGTCGCCATCGCCTCGCCGCGATGGGCATAGGGGCTATGGCCCCAAACTGCGACAAGATCATCACCGGTCGGTGTGCCAAGCCGAAGATCATAGCCCGCAAGCGACAGAATGCGCCGAATGCGGCGTTGGCGCAAAAAGCCGGCATTGAAATAGAAAACCCGCCGGGGCCTTGCGGTTCCGGCGGGGTCAAAGCGGCGTTCGGTGTCAGAGGCCACTGCTGCCAAGCGTATCGCCTGCGGTCGAGATCGAACCAACCGCACCAAGCGTGCCGGTCAGGGCGGCGATCACCTTGGCCCACTGGGCAAACGGCGCCTCTGTGACATAGATTGTGTCATCGTCGCGGATCGCAAAATCGCGTGCGGTGAACATGCCGTTGGGCTTGGTCAGGTCAAGCACATAGATCATCCGCTGTGCGCCGATAAGGTCGTCGCGGCCCAGCACCTGATTGGCGATTTCCGCCGGCTCGTTGCGCAGAACGAACACGCCGGTCGGATCGGCGGCAGAGGTCGTCAAACCACCGACCTGCGCAATCGCTTCGATGGCGCTAAGGGTCTGGGTCTGAAAGGTCACGCGGGCCTGTGCGCCGGTCGCGCCAAGCGCGGTATAGGCGCGGGTGTCGGCCTCGACCAGAATGCGGTCACCGCCGCGCAGGGCAATGTCGAATTGCGGATATTTGAACAGGTCCTGGAACCAGACCTTGCTGCGCTTGTCGCCCCGGATCACGGTGATCTGGGCCACTTCGGGTTCAATCGCGATGCCCCCGGCCGAGGCGATCATGGTTGACAAGGTGCGTGTCGGGCGCTCGATCGGATAGACGCCCTGCCCGGTGATGGCCCCGCTCAGCGACACGGTTGATCCATTGCCCGCAAGGCGGCGCACCTCGACCTGGGGGTCGGGGGTTTGTTCGTCAAGCTTGCCGGTGATGATCCGGCGCACCCCTTCCGGGGAGTTGCCAGCGGCGCGGATACGCCCGGCATAGGGCACGAAGATAAAGCCCGAGCCGTCGACCTGCACCTCTTGCAGAGTGGTCTGGTTGCTGGCCTCGCCTGCGAGAAGCCCGTCATCGACGTTTTCCCAGATCGTCAGGCCAAGCGTGTCACCGGGGTTGATCGTGTCCGATCCAAGCAGGCCTGCGTTCTTGAAATCATCGGTAAAGCCAAGTGCGGGTTGCACCGCGGTGGCGCGGGTGACGCGGTCGTTTACGGTCACCACAAAGGCATCGCCCTCACGCTGGACGGAGCCCGCAAAGATCTCGCGCTTGTTGGGCCCGGTGCGGGGAAGGACGCCGCAAGACGCCACGATTGACACAATAGCCAACCCTGCGACGGACCTTGCCCATCGAGAATGTCTGGATTTCACTGCTCGGTCTCCTCGACCTGATTTTGTTCTGCCTCGGTCTTTTTTTGTCAACCTACAGGAATCGTAAGTTAAAATCCAGCGTTAGTGAGGTCAGAGGTCAGGGGACAATCCGCAACTGTTGCCTTGGGGCCGCGGTGCCGGATTTCAGGGCATCATAGGGATCTTCTGCCGCCAGCATCATATCGACCGCCTGGCGCAGCAATTGGCGCCTGCCACGGGCCGAATAGAACCCGCCGGCAATCTGGCTTGTTTCAAGCAGATAGCGGCGATAATCGGCATAGGCGCGCCGGTCCGGGCGCTCGGCCCCGGCAAAGAAATCGCGCAGCGGTTTGGTGCTTACAAACTCGGGTTTGGCATAGACCGCCTGTCCGAAGGTGCGCAGCGGAATCCCGCGCCAAAGCACCTGTTGCGCGGCGGTCGAGTTGACAGTGACGGCGCTGCGGGCCTCATCCAGAAGCTGTGCAAGCTTGCCGCCACGCACATAATGCACCCGCCCGTTCAGGTCATGGCTGCACACAAGACGGCGCAGCTCGGCGCGGATCGGGGCGCGGCCATCTTCCAGCGGATGCGCCTTGATCACAAGATGATGATGCGGCGGCGCGCCAAGGGCAAAGCCCTCGATCACGGTTTCCAGAAACTCGGTCATGCTGCTGAACGGTGAATGGGCCTGAAAGGACGAGTCGTGTTCAAGCTGCAACAGGGCAAGGTGATAGGGAAACCCGCCATGCCGAATGCGCCAGGTGGCCAGCCGACGTTCAATCGCCTGAAGCGGCATCAGCAACAGACGCTTGATATAAAGGTGAAACTCTTCGCGCACACTCAACGCGCGATGCGGGCGGAAATTGCGATAGCGCCGGTTCGCAAGCAGGACAAAGCCGTGATAAAGCGCGCCATAGAAAATATGCTGGCGCATGTCGCCCCAGCTTGCCGGCGGCAGGGCCGTATCCATATCAGAGTTCTCAAGAGCTACGCGCATCTGCGGCACGCTCATCTCCATCAGTCTGGAGTTGCCATTGGTGCCGCCGCGTTCATAGGTGACCCAATAGGGC
>JAVVFB010000022.1:0-21880 GCA_032251095.1 Roseovarius sp.
CGACCTCATGGGAATTGGTCCAGACCTTGCGCAGAACCGCATGATCGAACCACAGGTTATAGATATGCGCGCGACGACGGTTTTCCGGGGTCGAGAGATCGGTATTGTAGGACGCGCGCAGCGCCCGTTCCCAATTGGAAATCCGTTTGAAAAGGCTCATGCGCGCAGGGCACTCCGGTTGCGGGGGCGCTTTGGCCCGGCTCGCCCCCATTTAAGGTGGGTGAAAGACCTATGGCAAGCGATGCATAGGCGATTGACGGCGCGCCAAAGCTGCGTAATGTCGGCCTTTCAGTTGCAGGAGAGCACAGCCATGAGCCTGTCCCAAGGCCGCCCCTACCTTGCCATTCCCGGCCCCTCGGTCATGCCCGAAGAGGTGCTGCGCGCGATGCATCGTTCGGCGCCCAATATCTATGAGGGTGCGTTGATCGAGATGACGGCGGGGTTGATACCCGATCTGGCGGCGGTGGCGCGCACCAAGGGCCATGTGGCGATCTATATCGCCAATGGCCACGGCGCATGGGAGGCCGCGCTTGCCAACACGGTTGCGGCGGGCGAGCGGGTTCTTGTGCCTGCCACCGGGCGGTTTGGTCATGGCTGGGCCGAGGTGGCGCGCGGGCAGGGGATCGAGGTTGAGATGCTTGATTTCGGCAAGCGCGCGCCGGTTGACCCCGATCGTCTTGAGGCGGCCCTGCGCGCCGATACCGAGCACAAGATCAAGGCGGTTCTGGCCACGCATGTGGATACCTCGACCTCGGTTCTGAGCGATGTGGCGGCCATTCGCGCCGCGATGGATGCCGCCGGGCACCCGGCGCTTTTGATGGCCGATTGCATTGCCTCGCTGGCCTGTGACCGCTTTGAAATGGATGCTTGGGGCGTCGATGTGATGGTCGCGGCAAGCCAAAAGGGCCTGATGGTGCCACCGGGCCTTGCCTTTGTGTTCTTTGGCGACAAGGCCGCGGCGGCGCGCGCCGCAATGTCCAACGTCAGCCGCTATTGGGATTGGACGCCGCGCGCCACCCCCGAGATGTTTTATCAGTATTTCGGCGGCACCGCCCCGACCCATCATCTTTACGGTCTGCGCGCTGCGCTTGACATGATCAAGGCCGAGGGGATCAAGGCGATCTGGGCGCGTCATGACCAATTGGCCCGCGCGATCTGGGCCGCCTGTGAGGTCTGGGCCGAGGCTGGCCCGCTTGAGCTTAACATTTCCGACCCGGCCCTGCGCAGCCGCGCGGTCACCGCCTTACGCATCGGTGCGCCGCATGGCTCGGCCTTGCGCAAATGGGTCGAGGACGAGGCCGGGTTGACCCTTGGGATCGGGCTTGGCATGGCAGAGCCGGGTGATCCGGCCTGGCACGGGTTTTTCCGCATCGGCCATATGGGGCATGTGAATGCGCATATGGTGATGGGCGCGCTTGGGGTGATCGAGGCCGGGTTTGCGGCGCTTGATATTCCGCATGGCACGGGCGGATTGTCGGCGGCGGCGCGGGTCGTGGCTGGCGGTTAACGCCTCCGCGCGATCCGGCTGATCATCTTGTCGAGCAGATAACCGGTGGCGATCACCGCCAACAGGCCAAGCTTTGCCCAGATCACCATGAAAACCCAAATCAAATTCACCAAGCCCATCGCCAGAGCGGCGTTGGTGTAATTGGGCGCAGAGGGCATGTTTCCACGGTTCATGCCGCGATTTTAGCGCAGGATTTCGGTCTGTCAGGTCAATTCTTGGTCTCGGGGGGCCTGTCGGCCGTTATCCGCGCGCCTCTGCGATGGCTTCGGGCAGGGCGCGGGCCAGCATCGCCAGATCCTCTGGCCGACCACAGCTTATGCGGATGCAGCGATCTTGCGGCGCGACAAAGGGCATGCGCACAAAGACCCCGCGCGCCACGAGGGCGGCAAGGACGGCGCGGGCGAAATCGCCATCCCGGCCACAATCGACAGCAACGAAATTGGTCGACGAGGGCAGGGCGGCAAGACCGTTTTCGGCGGCGATGCGCGCGATGGTATTGCGCGCCACGGCCACCTTGGCCTGAATATCGGCCAGCCATGCGCTGTCGTTGAGCGCTGCAAGCGCACCGACCTGCGCCATGCGGTTCATGCCGAAATGATTGCGGATCTTGTCAAAGTTGCGGATCAGGTCCGGCGCGCCGATGGCATAGCCGATACGCGCCCCGGCCATGCCGTAAGCCTTTGAAAAGGTACGCATCCGGATCACACGCGGGTCATCGCCCGCGACCGGCGCGGCGGTGCCCGCGGGGGCAAATTCTACATAGGCCTCGTCGAGCAGAAGCAGACAGCCCTCGGGCAAATGATCGAGCGCGCCGACAATATCGGCGCCCCTGTGCCAGCTGCCCATCGGGTTGTCGGGATTGGCAAGATAGATCAGCTTGGCGTCGACCTCATGCGCGCGGGCGATCAGCGCCACAAGGTCTTCGTGGTCATCGCGATAGGGCACCTTATGGAGCACCCCGCCAAAGCCCGTGACATGATAGTTGAACGTCGGATAGGCCCCGTCCGAGGTGACCACCGCGTCGCCGGGCCCGATAAGCAGGCGCACCAGATTGCCCAAAAGCCCGTCAATGCCTTCGCCGACAAGGATGCTCTCGGTCGCAACGCCGAGGGCCGTGGCGAGGGCAATGCGCAAATCGTGGCTTGTCGGGTCGCCGTATTTCCAGACATTTTCCGCCTCGGCGCGCATGGCGGCAATCGCCGATGGCGAGGGGCCAAAGATGTTTTCATTCGCGCCAAGGCGCGCCGCAAAGGCCGCGCCGCGCGCACGTTCCTGTTCCTCGGGGCCGACAAAGGGCACGTTGGCGGGCAGGGATCGAACAAGGTCGGTGTAGCGTACTCTATCCATAACACGCAGTTAACGGGATCGCGCGGGCGCGTGCAAGGGTCTGCCGCCACGTCTCTCTGGCCTTGCCGCGCCAAGTGGTATTTCATGCGCAGACGCACAGGGGGGATCACCATGAGCCGGGTTCGCATCGAGATCGACAACCACATCGCAAGGGTCACACTGACGCGCGCCGACAAGCGCAATGCGGTTGACCCCGAGATGGCCGAGGCGATCGTTGCCGCCGGTCAAGAGCTATGCCAGAGCGATGTGCGCGCCGTGGTTCTGTCGGGCGAGGGACAGGCGTTTTGCGCCGGGCTTGACGTGATGAGCTTTGCCAAATTCGCGGCCGCCGACCCCGAGGCGATGATCATGCCGCGCACGCATGGCAACACGAACATCTTTCAAGAGGTGGCAATGGTCTGGCGCCGGGTGCCGGTGCCGGTGATCGCCGCCCTGCATGGCGCGGTTTACGGCGCCGGGTTTCAGCTTGCCCTTGGGGCGGATATCCGCATCGCCCACCCCGAGACCAAGCTTGCGGTGATGGAGATGAAATGGGGGCTTGTGCCCGATATGGGCGGCATGGCGTTGTTGTCGGGGCTGACGCGCAGCGATGTGATCCGCCGCTTGACCTATACCGCCACGCCGGTTGCGGCCAAACAGGCGCTTGACTGGGGGCTTGTGAGCGAGATTGCCGATGATCCGCTCCTCGCCGCGCATGATCTCGCCGCGCAGATTGCCGCCAAAAGCCCCTCTGCCATCCGCGCCGCCAAGCGGCTTATTGGTCTGGCGGAAAGCGGGGCAAGTGTCGATGATATCCTGATGGCCGAAAGCCGCGAACAGGCCGACCTTATTGGCAAGCCGCATCAGATGGAACAGATCGCCGCCAATCTTGCGGGTCGCGCGCCGGAGTTCAAAGGCAAGGCCTAACCGCCATAGACAATGCCCCAGCGTTCAATCAACGCCTGCTGAAGATGTTTTGCGCGCTTGTTCCACGAGGCGGCGCCGGGCGGGCGGTCCTCTTGCGAGGAATCCACCTTGGCGCGCAAACTGTCGCTGGCGGTGAAGATGGCAAAGGCCATTTCGGCCCCGTCGGGCGTTGTCATGTAGCCCGCAAGCGCGCTCACAAAATAGAGCGTGCCGGTTTTTGCCACCACCTTGATCGGCTGGTTCTTGAGCGGGCGCCCCTGCGCATCGCGCAGCGGGATGTCGCGCAAGAGCGGTTTTAAAAGGCCGAGCTTTTGGGCGCGCCCAAGTGCGCGCGCCATCGAGGCCGCTGTCAGGCGCGACGCATCGCCAAGCCCGGAATGGTCGACCAGTCTTGCACCAGCCATGCCAAGACTGGATTGCGCCCAAGCGGTCATTTCACGTCCCGAGGCGCGCAGGTCTACGGCTTTGCCAAGCCGCGCGGCACTGGCGGCAAGCCCGACCAGTTCGGCCGTCAGGTTGGTGGAATAGCGCAGCATATCGCGCAAGACGGCGCTGAGCGGTTCGCTGCGCTGTGTGACAATGGCGGTGCCGGAGGGCGTGTTTTTGGTGACCTCTGGCGTGCCAAGCGTGATGCCCTGCGCGCGCGCGAAGGTGGCAAAGACCTCGCCGGCGTAAAGCTCTGGCTGGCGCACCGGCAACCACCGCGCGCCGCCATTGCCAAGGGCACTGCGCGCCACGGTCCACTCGTCGCGCGCGCCTTTGGAGCTATAGGTATAGACCGGCGCGGCGCGCTCGGCGATGCGCATGCGTGCCATGGTGACATCGGGGCGGTAGCGCTCTGAGCGGGCATCCATGGTGATGGCATATTGACCGCCGCTGCGCTTCCACTCGAAATGCACCCGGTTGTAATTGAGGCTCAGCCCCGAGAGCGACGGGTTATAGCCCGCATGCTCGGGCTGGGTTTCGTCGATCGCGCGCAGAAACGGAACCGCCCCGCCCCAGACAAGGAACTTGCCACGCACTTCGCGCAGGCCGGCTTTTTTCAGGGTGGCGGCCATGCTGGCAAGCGTGTCGGTATCAAGCGTCGGATCGCCGCCGCCGGCCAGCACCAGATTGCCCTGTAAAATCCCGCCATTGATCGGCCCGGTGGCGATCAGCCGGGTTTCGAACCGGTGATCCGGCCCAAGTGTTTCAAGCCCGTAGAGCGCGGTGATCGCCTTGGTCACGCTGGCGGGCGGAAGGCCCCGCGCGGCGTCGCCCTCTTCAAGGATAAGGCCGGTTTTGGCGTCGGTGACGGCAAAGCCCACATTGCCCGAAAGCCTGGCCTCGGCGATCAGCGCCTCTGTGCTTGGTGCCGAGGGGCCGCGCGTGGCAACGCTTTTGGCAAAATCGCCGGGGCGTGCCTTGGGGCGCAGGGACACGCTTGGCGCATCGGCCCATGCGGGGGCGCAAAGCGCACACATCGCTGTGCCCAAAAAGGCGCGTCTGGAAAACGGCTTGGTCATGGCGCAGAGTAAAGCGCAGCTCGCGGCGTGGCGCAATCGGCATTCGTGCTCACGGCTGCGTCACTTTTGTGTTGCATCGGTCCATCTGCCGCTCTGGCGCAGATGGGTCGAGGAAATCGCTATCATCGGCACATTGACAAAGCACCAGGCCGGGGCGTCCATCTGGCCAAGCCGGTGACAGTGCCGGGCACCAAGCCGGGCGTGATCAAACACCCGCGCGGCGGGCGACATGCGCGCCGAAATCCGCTGGCCGGGGCGGGCCAGAACGCCCACCGGCACGGTGTTCATGATCTCGCGCCAATCCTGCCAGAGGTGAAATTGCGCCAGATTATCGGCCCCCATAAGCCACACGAACCGCACGCCGGGACGGGCCCGGATCAGCGCCCGCAGGGTCTGGGCGGTATAGCGGGTTCCGGCCTGGGCCTCGAAATCGGTGATGTCGATGCGCGGGTGATCAACAAGCGCGCGGGCCGCCTCGATCCGGCGCGCGAGCGGGGCGGGGCCATGCGATTTGAGCGGATTGCCGGGGCTGACCATCCACCACAGCCGATCCAGCCCGAACCGCTTGAGCGCCTCGCGGCTGATATGCAGGTGGCCGAGGTGGGGCGGATCAAATGATCCACCCAAAAGGCCGATCACCTGACCGGGATGCGAAGGGGGCAGGGTGTATCTCATCGCCCTTTCATTGCCAGCCGCGCGCGCCGTGTAAAGCGAAAACACCGCCAAAGCGCCCGCAATCAGGGGTCGGTACGCTCTGGCAGGGCGCGCAGATCACGCGGCAAAAGCAGACGCCAGAAATTGGCCTCGGCATGGATAAGGTTGCGGCTGGGGCTGTCGGGGGGCGCGTTGGTTCGCACAATCGTGGCCATATCCATCAACACCTCGGGATTGTTGCGAAAATAGCCATGGCTCGATTTGGAGGCCACGGCGCTGACGTTGATGAAATCGACATTGCCGATCTGGGCGAAAATCTCGCGTTCATTCGGATCTAGCTGAGTGTAGGACAGGCGACCAAAGCGGGTGCCGGCCATCAGGGTCTGGGCAAGGCCAAGGGCGCTGTCTTCGGGATTGATATAGACGGTGATGCGGCCAAAGGCCGGGCCGAATTTCTCGGCAATCAGGCGTTGGCGCACGACGCCGAAATCAAGATCGGGGGCGGCCAGGATCAGGTTCTCGATGCGCAGGCTCTGGCGCGGGTTATGCCCGGCGGCGCGGGTCTCGATCACCAGTTCGCGCAGCGCGGTGGTGACCACATCGCTGCCGCGGCTATGGGCGATGATGTGAAGCCGGCCAAGCCCCGGTGTGGCGGTGATCAGGCGCAGGGTTTCCTTGAGATGATAGATTGAAAACTCGCCGCTTTCACGATCCTTGAAATAGCCAAACAGCCCTGGATTGCCCGCAGGCCAGCTATAGGCAAGCGGCACCGGTCCTTGCTTGGCGCTGCGCCAGACGCGGGCGAGGGTTTCAATCGACTCCTCGAAGCTGCTGTTAAAGCCATGCACATAGAGCAAGACGTCGTTTTGCCCGCTGTCACGCAGGGCCTGTGAAAGGTCTGCCTTCAGCGCGCTCGAGGCCTGCGCGTATTGTGCAGATGCGGCGCTGTCGGGCAGAATGACGCCCTTGTTTTGTGAAAACGGCAGCGGTGTCGCCGGAAAGCGCAGCACCTCATGGACCTGCGCAAGCTTGGGCAGATTGCCCGTCTCGGCGCGATTGTCCGCGCGCCGCAGATGCGCCGTGCCAAGCGCCATCGAAGAGCTTCGAGCGGCCGTATAGATCAACTCGCCTGCGTTGGGGCGGCTCGGGGTGCGGTCGGTGACGTAATAAAGCCGCATGTCATCGCCTGAAGAGGGCGGCGGCGCATCGACCTCGCTTACCGGGTGTATCCCGCCACAGCTCGCAAGTGCCAGCGCAAGCGCCAGCAGCAATGGCTTTGACAGGCGGGGCAGGGCGCGGGGCATGACCGGGGTCCGTTCTGTGGTGATGTGCACGATCACTATGGCGCGGCTTTGGCGCATCGGGCAACGGCCAACTGGGCGCGCGGCCTTTATAAAGTTTTATGGGGTTTTTTTGCCGAAATTCGCCCTTCGACCATACGCTGTTAACTTTGTCCTGCCTAAAGTGGCGCGAGTGACCGCTAGAACCGGAGAATTTCGTGCAGGTGTTACACGGCGTGCAAAACAAGGCGAGCCTGGATCGCTCGGAGGACACCGAGGCGGTGCAATCTGTCTATGGGTTGATCCTTGAACAGGCGCGCGATGGCATTGTGGTGCAGGATATCGAGGCGCGGATCGAATGGGCCAACCCGGCCTGTGAGGCTTTGTATGGCTGGAGCCTTGAGGAAATGCGCGGTCGCAAGCCGCAGGAATTCATCCTGCCGGTCAATGAGCGCCCGGACCGTGAAGCGCTGGATAATTTCCGCTATAATCCCGAAAGCCCGCTGTTTCGCCGCTATCAACTGAGCCGGAATGTCCGCCGCGATGGTCAGGTATTCTGGAACCAGCAAAGTTTCGCGATGCTGGATCTCGGCCCCGAACCGCATCAGAAAAAGGTCGTGGTGACCTGTCGCGATGTGACCGATCAGGTGAATACCGAACTTGCCCTGCGTCAGGTTCAGGTCGATCTCAAGCGCAGCGCGCATCACGATGATCTGACCGGGCTGGCCAATCGCAAGAAGCTGGAGGATTACCTGTGTTCGGCCGTGATCGCCGGACATGTTGCACGCGGTGAGATCGGCGTGATGGTGATCGATATCGACAAATTCAAGGATATCAATGACACGCTTGGGCACGGTGCGGGCGATGCCACGCTGAAGCATGTGGCGCGCGTCCTTGAGGCACAATGCGGGCAAGGCGATCTGGCCTGTCGCACGGGCGGTGACGAGTTTTTGTTGATCTGTCCCACGCCTTGCGATCACGCGACCTTGACCGAGCGGGCCAATGTGGTGCTTGAGGCGCTTGCACAGCCCTTGGTGTGGCATGAGCAGACGATTCGCATCGGTGTCTCGATCGGGGTCAGCCTACCCGAGTGCGCGACCGATACCGGTGAGGCGCTGATACAGCGGGCAGATCAGGCACTTTACAGCGCCAAGGCGCGCGGGCGCGCGCAGGTGGTGTGTTATACGCCGCATCTTGGCAAGCTTCAGAAGGCCCAGCAAGAGCTGGCGCGCGATCTGCGTCAGGCCTTGGTCGAAGAGCAGTTCGAGATATTTCTGCAACCCCAGCTTCGCCTGTCCGACCATCGGATTGTCGGGTGTGAGGCACTGGTGCGCTGGCGCCACCCGCAGCGCGGGCTTTTGCCGCCCTCGGCCTTTTTGCCCGCGGCGGATGGGTTGGGGATACTTGCCGATATCGACTATTGCTCGATGTCCATGGCGCTTGATGCCTTGGTGACCCTGCATGAGGCGGGGTTGGAGCATATGACCATGTCGATCAATGTTTCGGCCTCGATCCTGGCGGATGTGAATTATCCGGGGCTGTTGGATTGGGGCCTGCAATCGCGCGGTCTGCGCCCCGAACATATCTGTATCGAGGTCCTTGAAACCACCATTCTTGATGGTAGTGGTCATGATATCGTGACGGCGGTCGAGCGGCTCAAGCGGCTTGGCGTGCGCGTGGCGCTTGACGATTTCGGCACCGGCTATGCGGGGTTGTCGCATATGGCGACATTCGAGATTGACGCGATCAAGCTTGACTGTTCGATGATTGCGCGACTGGACAGCGACCCGCGCAACCGGGTGATCGTGCGCGCGATCATCCGCCTGTGCCGCCTGCTCGAGATGCAGGTCGTGGCCGAAGGTGTTGAAACCCGTGATCAGCTTGAGATCCTGCGCCGCGCCAGTTGTCCGGTCATTCAGGGCTTTGGCCTTGCGCGGCCCATGGCGCTGGGCGAGTTGCTCGACTGGATGGCCACGCATGACCCTTTGCCAGAGAGCACGCCCTTTGGCATCCGCCCCACGGCCATGCCCGCGCCGATCCGCACCCTGCGCTAGGCCATTGCCCCTAGACGCCATGGAGGGTATCAGGTGCGTCGGATAAGAGATACGCAAGTGGAGCGGCACAACATGGCAGCCTATCAATACGTCTATCACATGCAGGGGGTCTCCAAGACCTATCCGGGCGGCAAGAAATGTTTCGAGAACATTCACCTGAGCTTTTTGCCCGGCGTCAAAATCGGCGTGGTGGGCGTGAACGGCTCGGGTAAATCGACCCTGATGAAGATCATGGCGGGCCTTGATACCGATTTCACCGGCGAGGCCTGGGCCGCAGAGGGGGCCAAGGTCGGCTATCTTCCGCAGGAACCGCATCTTGATCCGGCGTTGAATGTGCGCGACAACGTCATGCTTGGTGTCGCCGCCAAGAAGGCCAAGCTTGACCGCTTCAATGAATTGGCGATGAACTATAGCGACGAGACCGCCGATGAGATGGCCGAGTTGCAGGACGAAATCGACAGTCAGAACCTCTGGGATCTGGATTCGCAGGTCGATATCTCGATGGAGGCGCTGCGCTGTCCGCCTGACGACGCCGATGTCGAAAGCCTGTCTGGCGGTGAACGCCGCCGCGTTGCGCTCTGCAAGCTGCTGCTGGAAGCGCCTGAAATGCTCTTGCTTGACGAGCCGACCAACCACCTTGACGCCGAAACCATCGCCTGGCTGCAACAGCATCTGATCGACTATAAGGGCACGATCCTGATCGTCACCCACGACCGCTATTTTCTGGACGATATCACCAGCTGGATTCTTGAGTTGGATCGCGGTCGCGGGATGCCCTATGAGGGCAATTATTCCGCCTGGCTCGAGCAAAAGGCCAAGCGCCTGAGCCAGGAAGCGCGCGAGGACAAATCCAAGCAAAAGACGCTTGAGCGCGAACTTGAGTGGATGCGACAGGGCCAAAAGGCGCGTCAGGCCAAGCAAAAGGCCCGGATCAACGCCTATAACGAGCTTGCCGGCCAGTCCGAGCGCGAAAAGCTGGCGCGCGCGCAGATCGTGATCCCCAATGGCCCGCGTCTTGGCAACAAGGTGATCGAGGTCAACGGCTTGACCAAACACATGGGCGACAAGCTCTTGATCGAAGACCTGAGCTTTTCCTTGCCGCCGGGCGGCATTGTCGGGGTGATCGGCCCCAACGGCGCGGGTAAATCGACCCTGTTCAAGACCCTGACCGGCCAAGAGGCCCCGGATTCCGGCACCATCGAGTATGGCGATACGGTCAAGCTGTCTTATGTGGATCAGTCGCGCGACGATCTGGCGCCCAATGACAACGTCTGGGAGGCGATTGCCGACGGTCAGGACATCATCAAGCTTGGCGATGCCGAGGTGAACGCGCGCGCCTATTGCTCGTCGTTCAACTTCAAGGGCGGCGATCAGCAAAAGAAGGTGTCGCTTCTGTCGGGCGGTGAGCGCAACCGCGTGCATATGGCGCGGCTGCTCAAGGATGGCGGCAATGTTCTGCTGCTTGACGAGCCGACCAACGATCTTGACGTGGAAACCCTGCGCGCGCTGGAAGATGCGCTGGTGGATTTTGCCGGTTGCGCCGTGGTCATCAGCCACGACCGTTTTTTCCTTGACCGGATCTGTACGCATATCCTTGCGTTTGAGGGCAACGCGCATGTGGAGTGGTTCGAAGGCGCCTTCAGCGATTATGAAGAGGACAAAAAGCGCCGTCTTGGCCCCGACGCACTTGAACCCAAGCGCATCAAGCACAAGAAATTCCTGCGATAGGCGGCATATATCCGCTTTAATATCGGGGGCGGGCGCGGAAATACCTTGCAATTTTCGCGCCATGCCCCTATCTGCACCTTGCGAACGTTATTCTATTTCGACCTGCTGTCTCCCTAAACCGGCGCTCAGTCTTCGATCCAGACATACCTTGCCGGGCTGCCGCACCTACGCGGGCAGCATTTAGATTAGGAGAACACGGATATGGCTACTGGCACCGTGAAATGGTTCAACACAACTAAAGGCTTCGGCTTTATTGCCCCCGATGGCGGCAGCAAAGACGTTTTCGTACACATCTCGGCCGTTGAGCGGTCGGGCCTGTCGGGTCTTGCAGATGATCAAAAAGTAACATTTGACATCGAAGCCGGCCGTGACGGCCGCGAAAGCGCGATCAACCTCGCTCTGGCATAAGCCTTAGCATCGGTTAAGATTTCAGGCGCGGCCCCCGAAACGGGGCCGCGTTTTGCGTCTGTGGGTGCGGTATTTTGCGCAACACCAAAAGTGCTAGCGCTAACCCGGTTCACCCCGACGCGCGAAGGGGTTAGAAGGCGCATAAGACCAAGCCAGGAGCTGTCATGCGTACCCCAAAACCCGTCGTTTTATGTATTCTGGATGGCTGGGGCTTGAGTGAGCAGACCAAGGCGAACGCGCCGTACCTGGCCAACACGCCGACCTTTGATCGGCTGATGGCGAGCTGTCCCAACGACACCCTCATCACCCACGGCCCCGATGTCGGTCTGCCGATTGGGCAGATGGGCAATTCAGAGGTTGGCCACACCAATATCGGCGCGGGCCGGGTGGTGGCGATGGATCTTGGCCAGATTGACCTTGCGATCCAGGAGGGCAGCTTTTTCGAGAATGAGGCGTTGCAAGAGTTCATTGCCAAGCTCAAGAAAAGTGGCGGCCGCGCGCATCTTATCGGGCTGGTATCGGATGGAGGCGTTCATGGCCATATGAGCCATATCGTAGCGGCGGCCCGCGCGATCACCGAGGCTGGTGTGCCGGTGGTCTTGCACGCGCTGACCGATGGGCGCGATGT
Source organism: Roseovarius sp. (assembly GCA_032251095.1). GTDB lineage: Bacteria > Pseudomonadota > Alphaproteobacteria > Rhodobacterales > Rhodobacteraceae > Roseovarius. The sequence continues at coordinate 12,018 of JAVVFB010000022.1, forward strand.
GGCGCCGAAATCGGCGCGGGTCTATCTGGAACGCCTCGCCGAGACATTGCCCGAAGGGGTAGAGATCGCCACCGTGATCGGGCGCTATTTTGCCATGGATCGCGATAATCGCTGGGGCCGGGTGCAAGAGGCTTATGAGGCAATCGTGTGCGGCAAGGGCATCCGCTGTGCCAGCCCGCGCATCGCGGTGACCAATGCCTATGTGCGCTCTGAATCCGACGAATTTGTCGCCGCAAGCGTGATTGGCGACTATATTGGCGCGCGCGATGGCGATGGGGTGTTCTGTCTGAATTTCCGCGCCGACCGCTCGCGCGAGATCCTTCAGGCGATTGCCGACCCGGATTTTACCGGGTTCGATACAGGCAAACGGCCCGAATGGGCGGCGCTTTTGGGCATGGTTGAATATTCGGTGTCGCATAATGCTTGGTATGACACGGTTTTTCCGTCGCGCGATATCGTCAATACCCTGGGCGAATGGGTGGCCAAAAAGGGCCTGCGGCAGTTTCATCTGGCCGAGACCGAGAAATATCCGCATGTCACGTTCTTTCTGAACGGCGGCAAGGAAGCGCCCGAACCCGGCGAAGACCGCTATATGGCCGCCTCGCCGCATGTGGCGACCTATGATTTACAGCCGGAAATGTCGGCGGATGAGGTCACATCCCACTTTGTCAGCGCAATCCATGAAGACTATGACCTGATCGTGGTGAACTATGCCAACCCCGACATGGTTGGGCATACTGGCAACCTGGAGGCGGCGATGAAGGCCTGCGAGGCGGTCGATCAGGGTCTTGGTCGTGTGGTTGACGCGTTAGAGGCGGTGGGCGGCGCGATGATCGTGACCGCCGATCACGGCAATTGCGAGGTGATGGTCGATCCGGTCACGGGCGGGCCGCATACCGCGCATACGCTTAATCCGGTGCCGGTTATCCTTGTGGGTGGCCCGGCGGGGGCGCATGTGCGCTCGGGCGGGCGGTTGGCCGATCTGGCGCCGACACTGCTCGCGTTGATGGACCTGCCCAAGCCCGAGGAAATGACCGGTAAAAGCCTGATAACATGAGGATTTTGAACGCCCTTTTCTGTTTTGGACTGGGTTTTGCACAGCCCGCGCTGGCGCAGGTCTCAATCGATCCGGCGATGGCCGCCCTTGCGGCCTCGGATCGGCTTAGCCAGGCGGCAGAGGCGCTGAGCGGGGCGGAGGGGGCCCAAAACCGGATTAAGGCGCTGACCGAAACGATCACCGCCTTCGAGGATGGACTTGAGGCAATGCGCGACGGGCTGCGCCGGGCGGCGGTGCGCGAACAGGCGATCAGCGCGGAATTGCGCGCCCGCGACGATGAAATTGCCCAGCTTCTTGGCGTGCTTCAGACCATGGGCAACGCGCCGGTGCCGGTGCTGCTTATGCATCCGGCGGGGCCGGTGGGCACGGCGCGGGCGGGCATGATCTTGTCCGAGGTGGCGCCGGCCCTTGATGCGCGCGCCATGGCCTTGCGCGACCAGGTACAGGAGTTGAGCGTGCTGCGCGCGCTGCAACAAAGTGCGGCGGACAAGCTTCAGGAGGGGCTTGAAGGGGTGCAGGAGGCGCGCAGCGCACTGAGTGCTGCGATGGCCGAGCGCACCAACCTGCCGCGCCGCTTTACCGAGGATCCGGTGAAAACCGCGCTGTTGATTGCCTCGACTGAAACGCTTGACGGTTTTGCCAGCGGGCTAAGCGAGATCGCGATCGACGAATCCCCCGGAAGCCTGCCCGATATCAGCGCCCGCAAAGGCGCCTTGCCGCTTCCCGTTGAAGGGCGGATCCTGCGCCGCGCCGGTGAGGCCGACGCGGCAGGTATCAAACGCCCCGGAATTGTGGTTGCCACTCGCCCGCGCGCGCTTGTGCGCACCCCGGCCGCGGCGACGGTGCGCTATCGCGGGCCCTTGCTTGACTACGGAAATGTGATCATTCTGGAACCTCAATCGGGGATTTTGCTGGTGTTTGCCGGGCTTGATGTTGTTTATGGTCAAACGGGCCAGGTGCTTCCCGGCAGCAGCCCGGTAGGGTTGATGGGCGGCGGCGGCGCAGAGGGTGATCTGCTTTTAGCCGCCGATTCTCAAGCGACGGGTTCCGAACGGACGCAGACGCTCTATATTGAGGTCAGACAAGACAATTCCCCAGTGGACCCGCTTGCGTGGTTCAAGACCGACAAGGATGACTGAAACATGAAAAAGTTCCTGATGGCCGCTTCGGCCGGTATTCTGACCGGCGTCGTGGTGACAACCCAGGTGGCGGCACCGCTTTTGGCACAGGAAGCGAGCGAGTCGATCGACGTTTACGAACAGCTTGATCTTTTCGGCGATATTTTCGAGCGTATTCGCGCCCAATATGTCGAGGATGTCGATACCAAGGATCTGGTCGAGGCGGCGATCAACGGCATGCTGACCTCGCTTGATCCGCATTCCAGCTATCTGTCGCCGGATGCGTCCGAGAACATGCAGGTTCAGACCCGTGGCGAATTCGGGGGTCTTGGCATCGAGGTGACGCAGGAAGACGGCTTTGTCAAAGTTGTCTCGCCGATGGATGGCACCCCCGCCGATCAGGCCGGGATCGAATCGGGCGATTTCATCACACATGTGGATGGCGAAAGCGTTCTGGGCCTGACCCTCAACGAGGCGGTAGAGCTGATGCGCGGCCCGGTCGGCAGCGAGATCATCATTACCGTGGTGCGCGAAGGCACGGCGGAACCGTTCGATGTGTCGATCATTCGCGACACGATCAAGCTTACGGCGGTGCGCGCGCGCGTCGAGCAAAGCGCGGTCGTGCTCCGGGTGACCACGTTCAACGATCAGACCTATCCCAACCTGGAAGCAGGGCTGGCCGAGAAGATTGAGGAACTGGGGGGCGAGGAAAACGTCAGTGGTATCATTCTTGACCTGCGCAACAATCCCGGTGGTCTTTTGAACCAGGCGATCATGGTGTCGGATGCGTTTCTTGACAAGGGTGAGATCGTCAGCACCCGTGGCCGCAATCCGCAAGATGGCGAGCGTTTCAACTCGACACCGGGCGATCTTGCCAATGGCAAGCCGATTGTCGTGCTGATCAATGGCGGCTCTGCCAGTGCGTCGGAAATCGTCGCCGGTGCGCTTCAGGATCACCACCGGGCGATCGTTGTCGGCACCAAGAGCTTTGGCAAAGGCTCGGTTCAGACGGTGATGCCGCTGCGGGGCAATGGCGCGATGCGCCTGACCACCGCGCGCTATTACACGCCGTCGGGCCGCTCGATCCAGGCGCTTGGCGTGAGCCCGGATATCCTTGTGGAACAGCCGCGCCGCAACCCGGCCACCGAAGAGGATGAGGCGACCACAACCCGCCCCAACCGCTCCGAGGCGGATCTGCGTGGGCGTCTGTCCAACGACAGCCTGACCGAGGATGAGATCAAGCAGATCGAAGAGGATCGCGCCCGCGCCGCAGAGGCGGCCAAGCTGCGCGAAGAGGATTATCAATTGGCCTATGCCATTGATATTCTGCGCGGTCTGTCGGTCATGGGCAGCGCCAAGTAAGCCAATCGTACAGACGTGAAAAAGGCCCTGTTCCGCTTGGGACAGGGCCTTTTTCATGGGCAGTGATGCCTGCGCCAGAGCATGTTGCTCAAAAGTGGGAACCGGTTTTGAGCCGCTCGAACATGCGAAATCAATAGGTTAGAGCATGTCGCGTGAATTTTGAGTGAACGCGACATGCTCTGGGACCTATTTGGATTTTCGCCTTGTCTTGGTGGTGGTCTTTGCTGTGCCTCTATCGCCAAGCTCGAAAATGCAAAGCTTCGCGCGTTTCTCGCGAACGGTTTTGGTGAAAAAATACCGTTTCACGTCCAAAAACTCGGCGATGCGTTGCGCCATGTCATCGGCGATCACATCATCGGCGACAAGGACGCCACCGGGGGCGGTAAGGCCGGCGATGCGCGGCATGTTCCGCTCGACCTCGGCCATGTCATGCAGGGCGTCGCAAAAGATCATGCTGTACGAGCGCTGGATCGGACTATCTACAATATCTCCGCGCATGATGGTGTTGGTATAGCGTAAAAGATCGTTTTGCTTCAGGTTGTTGATCAGCACTGCGTTCGAGCCGCCGGGATGCAGGACCGCCTCGGCGACGCGGCCTTTGTCATGGCTTAACTTGAGGGGTTGGTCGAATCGCTCTTGCCATTCATCGGCACTGGCGATGCCATAATCAATGATGTCGTATTTGACCGGTGCGCCCCCCTCTGCCTCGCGGTCGCGCAGCCCGGAAGAGATTGCCGTGCTGGAGCGGCCAAGCCATGGGCCGATTTCCAGCACATCGCCTTTGGTGTCATGCGCGATGTTGTAAAGAAAGTGCAGGTCGCTGGCCGACATCCAGCCATTGGGGAATTGCCAGCGAAGTTTCGGCAAGGGCCGCTTCAGATAGGCGTTTATTTCGTCGATATCGGTAAGTTCCGGCATGCGGTTTCTCCTGCGTGGCCTGCTTGACGCTCCCGTTTTTCGGGTTTGGTCGGACGGTGCCCGCCAGGTTCAAGGATTGCAATGACTTTCCCGGTTCAGGGTGTCAGGATTTCGGCGGGGTCCAGGCGCGCAGCACGTTGCTGTTGTCGTCGTCATCGTATTCATAGAGCTCTTCGGTGGTGACGCCGGGGATGGCGCCAAACTCGTCCGAGGTCGTGCGCGGAAACCAGGAGCTGTGAACCTGACCCGGGAACAGCTGTGCCAAGATACGTGAGGTCGAAAGCGAGCATCCCGCCGAGGGCACCGGACCATAGTCGCTGGCAAGCTTGAGGGCGCGTTCGGCCAGTTCGGGAGAAACATCAAGGCGCTGAATGCGCACGCGATAGGTATTGCGCGCATGATAGCGGGTGTAAACATCCTCTACCGGTGGGGTGATGCCGAAAAGCACATCGTTGCGCTCTGGAATGGTCTCATGTTTGAACGACCCGGCGGGATCGAAAATGACCCGTTGCGAGCCGTTGATCATCAACGAGGTATGGGCGCCCGCGTCGTTCTTGTTGTTGAGCATGGTAAACAGGGTCAGGCGGGGCGGCCCGTCATGCCGGTACGCGGCGCGCGTTACGGCTTCGTCCGGGGCCCAGACCGTTTCGGCCGCGCAGCCAGCCAACATGAACACAGCCGCAACCGCAAGCATCCAACCCCGCATCTGAAACCCTTTACCTTACGACATGCCAGTCAGCGATTTAACGCCTTAGCTGTTGAACAATGCCAAGAAGACCAGCACGCCGATAATCACGACGACGCTATATGTGACGTATTTGACAAAGCCGTCAAAGGTCTTTTGCTGAACCTGAATATCCATCTCACCATGCTTGTGATCGGCCATTTGGGTATCCTCTTTCATATCTGAATCTGTGTGTCTCGCGGCTGGATACTGTATTTGATCGGGGCTGTCACCACCCAAGCTGCGTCAGGGGGTCACGCTTTTGCAAGGTCTTCGGCAAGACGAAAGCCGATGCGGTTGGGCGCGGCCACCTTGGCCGGTTTCGGCAGGGCGCGCAGCATCACGCTAAGCTGGCCGACATGTTGGACAAGCTGGGTGCGCGCACCGCTGGTATCCTCGCCGTAAAAGGTCACGATATCGGGGTCGAAATAGCCCATGCCTTCGATCCGCAGCACGCCCGCGTCACCGCCGACAAAGCCCATTGCGACCTCGTGTTCCTCATCGAGGGTCTTCTCGAAGTTCTGGATATAAAGAATCATCCGCTCATAGGCCCATTGTGCCGGGCTTTTCTTATCATTTGGTTTCTCGCCAAGCGCTTTGGCGGCGGCACCGATACAGGGCTGATCGGGGTTGGAGTGGACTTCGTGACAGCGCGGTATCGCCTGTGCTTCGGCGGCCTCGGCCGAGGTTTCGATCTTGTCGTCCATAGCACCACTCCTGTTCAACTGTCACATACCTGCCAGAGCCAGGCCCCATCCTCGCGGCGCCAGCGTCTGACCTCGCCAGCCTGAAGCATATGATTGAGATGCGCAACCGACTCGACAAGGGCCAATCCATAGGTGCCGCGATCAATTTTTCGTTTGAAGAGCTGTGGGAAACACTCGGCGGCGGTCTGCGGGGTCTTGAGATGCACGCGCAGGCGCGTCAGGGCGCCGTGGTGGTTCTCGCTCAGTTGGCGCATCCGCATCGGCAGGCCGGTAAAGGGCAATTTATGCCCGCCAAGCACCAGATGATCGTCGCGCGCAAATCCGGCCAGTCGCGCACAGGCCGCCAGCCAATCGGCCAGCGGGTCGGCCTCGGGTTCGGTCGGGTAGACGCCAATATTGGGGCTGATCGAGGGCAGGATCTGATCCCCGGCAATCACAAGGGCGTCGTCGCGGCTCCAGAGTGTCAGGTGGTCGGGCGCATGCCCGCCGCCAAGCCGCACGTCCCAATCGCGCCCGCCCGCGCGGATCACCTCGCCCTCTTGCACGCGGGTATAGCCCACCGGCAGCGGATAACAGATATCGGCGAAATTATAGGGCCGCTCGGCGCGCCGGGCCTCGAACACATCCGCAGCCATGCCGCCGCCGCGCCAGAATTCCAGCGCCTGTGGCGTCGGTTCATCCTCGACATCAAGGATCAGCATCCGCGACAGCAACCACGAGGTGCGCGTCGCCCAAAGCGCGGCGCCGAAGCGCTCCATCAGCCAGCCCGCCATGCCGATATGATCGGGGTGGTGGTGGGTCAGGATCACGCGGCTGACGGGTTTGCCCGCAAGCGGGCCGGCAAGAAGGGTTTCCCACAAGGCGACGCTGCGTTTGGAATGAATTCCGGTATCGACGATGGTCCAGCTGTCGCCCTCGTCAAGCGCATAGACATTGACATGATCAAGCACCATCGGCAGCGGCAGGCGCAGCCAGAGCACGCCGGGCGCGACGGTGATCGCCTCGCCCGCTGCGGGCGGCTCTGCCCAAGGGTAACGGATAATCCCGCCGCCGCCGTCCATCATGCGCCAAGATCCTCGGCGCTGAGCGCATAAAGGTCATCGGCGCCGGATGTGGCATGGGCCAAAAGCCCGGCATGTTCGGGCAAAAGCCGGGTGATATAGAACCGCGCCAGCCGCGTGCGCGCGCCACTGCCGCCCTCGGCGAGGGCCGCCTTGAGGTGGAAATGCCCGCCAAGCACCCGTGCAAAGGCGCGCAGGAACGGCGCGGCGCCGGCAAACCGCTGGTTGAGATCGCCTTGGGAAAGCATCCATTCCATCGCTTCGCGCAGGCTTTCTGAGGCCTGCCAGACCGGTTCGGCCAGATCGGGCAGCGTGCCGCGCGCGGCCTCGGCCAGGGTTTCGATCTCGTCAAGGATGGCAAAGCCCGCCTCGCCGCCATCCATCAGTTTGCGCGCGACAAGGTCCATCGCCTGAATGCCGTTGGTGCCCTCGTAAATCGCCGTGACGCGCACGTCGCGGTAATACTGCGCGGCGCCGGTTTCCTCGATAAAGCCCATGCCGCCATGTACCTGAACGCCCATTTCCGAGACCGCCATGCCGGTTTCGGTGCCAAAGGCCTTGGCAATCGGGGTGAGGAAGGCGGCGCGCGCCGACCATGCGGCATCATTGGTCGCGCTCTGCATGTCAATCGCCGCCGCACAGGTAAGGGCGATGCTGCGCGCGGCAAAGATATCGGCCTTCATCGTGCTCAGCATGCGGCGCACATCGGCGTGATCAATGATCGCGCCGGTGCCGCCCTCGACCGGGGTGCGGCCCTGTTTGCGCTCTGTCGCATAGGCAAGCGCGTGCTGATAGGCGCCTTCGGCGACGCCGATGCCCTGACCGCCGACGCCAAGGCGGGCATTGTTCATCATCGTGAACATCGCGCGCATCCCGTCATGGGGTTTGCCCACAAGCCAGCCGGTCGCGCCGTCAAATTGCATCACCGCCGTCGGGCTTCCGTGCAGGCCCATCTTATGCTCAAGGCTCACGACCTTGAGAGAGTTGGCGCGCCCCGGTGTGCCGGTGTCATCGGGGATGAATTTTGGCACCAGAAACAGGCTGATGCCCTTGGTGCCGGGCACCCCATCGGGCAGGCGGGCAAGCACGAGGTGACAGACGTTTTCGGTGAAATCATTGTCGCCCCAGCTGATATAGATCTTCTGCCCGGTCACCGCAAAGCTGCCATCGCCGTTGTCCTCGGCCTTCGAGCGCAGCGCGCCGACGTCCGACCCGGCCTGCGGTTCGGTCAGGTTCATGGTGCCGGACCATGCGCCGCTGACCAGTTTGGGCAGGTAGATATCCTTGAGCGCATCGCTGGCGTGATGTTCAAGCGCCTCAATCTGGCCTTGCGTCATCAGCGGGTTGAGTTGCAGTGAGAGGCAGGCCGAGGACATCATTTCGTTCACCGCCGTCGTCACCGTCATCGGCAGGCCCATGCCGCCATGCTCGGGGCTGGCGCTTATCGAGACCCAGCCCCCATCGGCAATCGCGCGATAGCCGTCGCTGTAACCCGGCGAGGTGCGCACGACGCCGTTCTCAAGATGCGCAGGGTGCAGATCGCCGGGGCGTTGCAGCGGGTAAAGCACGTCCTGGCACATGCGCGCGGCCTCGCCCAGAATGGCAAGCGTCATATCCGGGCTCGCCTCTGCAAAACGGTCCGTGGCGGCAATCTTTTCAAGATCGACAACATGATCGAACAGAAACTGATACTCCTCGACCGGGGCACGATATGGCATTGAAATCTCCTGATCTATTGAGGGCGACTTGGCAGACGGGCCGCGCCCCTATATGGAACTTACCTTGAAACAAAGCGTAATCAATCGCGGCCTGTCTTCAACTGCTACGCCGCGTCAAAAAGGACCGCTTGACCTTGGAAACGACATGTCTTTCGCCCGACCAGGACGGATTTGCAAGAGCCGCCGCGATTTTGCGGACCGGCGGGCTTGTCGCCTTTCCGACCGAAACGGTCTATGGGCTTGGCGCGGATGCGCGCCAGGATCACGCGGTCGCGCGGATTTTCGAGGCCAAGGAGCGGCCGCGCTTCAACCCGCTGATCGTGCATGTCAGCAGTATCGAGACCGCTCAGGCCTATGTCGAGTGGACTGATTTTGCGGATGTACTGGCGCGTGCCTTCTGGCCGGGGCCGCTGACGCTTGTGTTGCCGTTGAAACCGGATTCGGGTCTGTCGTCGCTTGTGACCGCCGATTTGGCGAGCCTCGCTGTGCGCCTGCCGGCGCATCCGGTGGCGCAGGGCCTGCTTTCGGCCTTTGACGGGCCGGTGGCCGCGCCTTCGGCCAACCCCTCTGGCAAGATAAGCCCGACCGAGGCCGCGCATGTGCTGGCTGGTTTATCGGGGCGGATCGAGGCGGTTCTGGATGGTGGAGCCTGTGCGGTCGGGGTGGAATCAACCATTGTGGGCCTGGTGGGCGCGCCGGTGCTGTTGCGGCCCGGCGGATTGCCTCTTGAGGTGATCGAGGCGGCCTTGGGGCAGCCGTTGCGCCTGCATGGGGCGGATGATCCGTTGAGCGCACCGGGGCAGATGCAATCGCATTATGCCCCCGGTGGCCTTGTGCGGCTCAACGCCACCGAGCGCCGGGACGGTGAGGTTTTGTTGGGGTTCGGCGCGATTGAGGCCGATCTTAACCTGTCGGTCGCCGGGGATCTGACCGAGGCGGCCGCCAATCTGTTTCACCACTTGCATGCGCTTGATGCGCGAGGCGCAAGCGTGATTGCGGTTTCGCCCATTCCGGATCACGGATTGGGGCGCGCGATCAACGACCGCCTGCGCCGCGCAGCGGCCCCGAGAGGGTAGGAGGGGGCGCTGCCCCCGTCGCGCGAAGCGCGACTCCCCCGGAGTATTTTTGCCAAGAAGAAGGGGTTTGCGGGGTTTTAGTGCATGTTGCTCAAAAGTGGGAACCGGTTTTGAGCTTCTCG
>JAVVFB010000230.1:0-5045 GCA_032251095.1 Roseovarius sp.
CCAGTCGTTCAACGGTGTTGACGTGAACCTTGGCGCCCGTTGGGGTACAGCCGAGCGTGAGGCTCGTGCAGCGGTTGCAGCGGTTACTGCTCAACCCTCTGGTGATCCCACTGTTTGGGCCGTTGGCGGTACAGTCGGTTACGCTGGTTTCACCATCGGTGGGTCCTACGCTGAGAACGACAACGACACCGCTGGCAACGTAGGCGATCAAGAAGGTTGGAGCCTTGGCGCAACCTATGACATCGCTGGCCCGTGGTCCGTTGGTCTTGACACCTACCAGGGTGAAGTCACAACCAACGCAGCCGGTGGTAAAGCCGAATACGCTGCTTACCAGCTGGTTGGCCGTCGCGCACTCGGCGCTGGCGTAAACTGGGATGTCTATGCGGTTTACGCAGAAGGCAAGACCCGTGACGGCGCTGGCAACTTCAACCGTATCGAAGGCACCGTCATCGGTACCTCGATCAACCTGTCCTTCTAATAGACCGGTTGTAAGTTTTGCGGCGGGGGGTGAAATATCCCCCCGCCGTTTCTATTTGCGCGATACCCCGACGGGATCAAGATCACGGATTGTCCGACCATGAAGAAAAATATTGTCTGGCTGGCCTCTTACCCGAAATCAGGTAATACGTGGACGCGTGTTTTTCTTGCCAACTATCTTTTGAATGCCGACACACCCCTGTCGATCAATCAGGTCCATAATTTCGGAATGGGCGATTCAACCGCCAAATCCTATGACATGGTGGCGGGTCGCAAGATTGACGTGAATGACATTCCGCTGACGGTTGCCCTGCGTGACAAGGTATTGCGCGCGATCGTTGCCAACAATGCCGATGTGAATTTCGTCAAGACCCACAATGCACGGGTGTCGCCGGGACGAAGCGACCTGATCCCTGACAAATATACCCGCGCGGCAATCTATATCATTCGCAACCCTCTGGATATGGCACTGTCCTATGCCCGCCATTACGGCATCGACAACGCCGAGGCGGTCAAACGCATCACCCATCCCGATAATGCAAATATTCCGGTTCCCGGCACTGTGGTGCAATTTCTCGGCACCTGGGCCAAGCATGCCAAAAGCTGGACCGCCTATGCGCCCTGGCCGCGCCTTGTGTTGCGCTATGAGGATCTTCTGGATGATCCGCATACGTATTTCGCCAAGGCGCTTGAATTGATCGGCGTGCCGGTCGATCCCGAACGGCTTGACCGCGCGATCCGGTTTTCAAGCTTTGATGAATTGTCAAAGCAGGAAGATGCGCAGGGCTTTGTCGAGCGGCCAACGCAAAGCAGCAAGTTCTTTGGCAAGGGCCAGAAGGACCAGTGGAAAACCGACCTTGACCCCGCGCTTGTCGATACGATCCGCGCGGCCTTTGGCGATACGATGAAACGTTACGGATATCTGGAATGAGTAATCTGCGCCGCATCATCTGGCTGGCAAGCTATCCCAAATCGGGCAACACCTGGATGCGCAGCCTTCTGGCGCATTATTTCATGCCCGTGGGGCAGGCGCCCGACATCAACAATCTGCGTCAGTTCACCACCGGCGACACGCGTCAGGACTTTTTCGATGCGGCGGCAGGGGGCGAGTTTCGCGGCGAGACCCTTGAGGATTGGGTCAAGATGCGCGCCAAGGCCCTGCGCATGATTGCCGGGTCAAAGCCGGATCATCATTTCGTCAAGACCCATTGTCAGACGATCCGCATGTTCGATCAGGACATCATCCCGCCCGAGTTGACGGCGGCGGCGATCTATATCATGCGCAACCCGTTCGACCTTGCCCCGTCCTTTGCCCGCCATCAGGGCGCCGATATCGACACCGCGATCGAGCGGATGTGCCATAGTGATACGGTCATGGGCACGCCGACCGGGATTTATGACCTTCTGGGCCGCTGGGATGATCATATCCAGGTCTGGAACGCCGCGCCCGGCTTGCCGCTTCATGTGGTGCGCTATGAGGATCTTTTGAACCATCCGGCCAAAACCATGCGCACGCTTCTGGAAAAGTTCCTGCGCGTCAAGGTCGAGGGGCCGAAACTGGCGCGCGCGATCAAGGCGACAAGCTTTGCGGCGATGAAAAAGCAAGAAGAGACCCTTGGATTTGCGGAAAAACCGCAGGGCATGACCGCGTTCTTCGCAAAAGGTCAGGCCGGTGTCTGGCGCGATGATCTTACGCATGCACAGGTGGGCCGTATCCGCGAGGCGTTTTTGCCGACGCTGGAAAAGTGGTATCCCGAGATGCTCAAGGAAACCGCCGAATTCGCCGCTCACGGCTGATCAAGCCTGTGTGTTTTGGTCGAGATTGGGTGGCCAAGGGCATCAGGATGCGTTGTTCTGTTGGTGATTGAGTTACCGGACAGGACATGTTTGATGAAGTATTCTGCAGTCATTCTCGTCAGCCTCTTATCGGCTTGCACCAGCACAGGTGTGGTCAGTCGCGCCTCGCTCGGGCCTGATCCGGTGGTTGCCGAGGGGCGCTATAATACCGGCGGGGGGATCGCCGTTGCGGTCGATATCCGCGAAAATGACGGAAAAACGATGGTTTGCGGTGTCTGGTCGCAAAGCGATGATCAAGCCTCTATCACAAGGGGGCCAAAATCCGAAGTGTTGGGCTCGGGATCTATTTCCCTTGAAGGCAATGCGCTTGTGCGCGGTCTTGTGTTTCTGAACGAGGTGCCGGACGCGCCAAGTTATGCCGGCGCGCCGGCAAGCTGTGTCATGACCGATCGCGATTGGAAGAGCGGTGACGCGCGCCAGCGCCCAATGGTCCGCTTCCCGCATAAGGAGCTGTACCTTGATGCCGACGATGTCGGCAGCGACATGGTCCGCTTTGGCCCGCTTGTGCCGGGAAGCGGTCGTTGAGCGTGTCGTGTTCACTCAAATTCACGCAACACGCTCTAACCTATTGATTTCAAACGTTGGGATCGCTCAAAACCGGTTTCCAGTTTTGAGCAAGATGCTCCAAGGTTGCAATCGGGGTGGCATCACCGCGCAAGATTGCTATCTATCAGGTCACATTTGTCTCTTACCAAGAGGGTTGCGCCATGAAACATCTCCTAATCCTGTCCGCTGGCTTGCTTGCGGCCTGCGCCACGACAACCGGGACCGCCACCGCCCGCCTTGGCACCGATCCGGTTGTCTCTGGCGGCACCTATAGCAGCGGCGGCGGCGTCAGTGTTGCTGTGGACACACGAGAATACAACGGAAAAACAATGGTTTGTGGTGTTTGGGCCCAAAGCCGCGCACAATCCACCCTGACCAAAGGTGTGGAGCCTGGCCTGCTTGGTTCGGGGTCTGTTTCGTTGGGGGATAGCGTCTTGGTACGCGGATTGCTGTTCATGCGAGAGGTTGCCCCCGCCGCCGATTACGCCGGAAGCGAGGCGCGCTGTGTGGTGAGCGAACGCCCATGGCAGGTCGGCGACGAGGCCCGCCGCCCGATCATAAGCATCCCCGGACAGGTGGTACATGTTGAGGGCGACGATTACGGCCACTTTACGGTGACTTTCCGCCAGACCGGGCCGGGTGCGGGCGACAGCTAGGGGGCTCGGCCACTGGTCGCCGCTGACCGCTGCGGCGTGTCTTGATCACCTGTGCCAGGATCGACAGGGCGACCTCATCCGGCGTCACCGCCTCAATCGCAAGGCCTGCAGGCGCGTGAATGCGCGCCAGATCTGCGCCGTCCACGCCTGCACCGCGCAGCGCCTGCGCCAGAGAGGCAAATTTCTGGCGGCTGGACACAAAGCCGATGTAATCCGCGCCACTTGTCAGCGCCGCCTTCAAGCCGTCAAGATCGCCCTTGCCTTGGGTTGCGACCAGCACCATTCGCCGTGCGCCCGCTGGCAGTGGGCCAAGCTCTGCGCCGCACCGATTTTTGAGCCGCCGCCAAACTGGTTGTCCCGAGCATCGCCTTGTGTTGAACGAATTGCGATATGCATGCACGAGTTGCGAAACCCGTTTATGCCACCTTAAGGTTGAGCGCTCGCCCGCGCCATGCGTAGGGTGGGTGAAACCCACGCTGTTGCGGGTTGGCGTGACCGGGCGGGCGTGGGTTTCACCCACCCTACGGGATGCCGCGGCGTATCCCGCCTTAAATCCCGAGCGCCTCGCGCAGTGCGGGCAGGCGCGAGCGGATCACCGGAGTGGTGATGCTCTAACTTATTGATTTCGCATGTTCGACAAGCTTAAAATCGGGTCCCACTTTTGAGCAACATGCTTTAGAAGAAAATGACAAAGCCCGTTATCCTTGCGCCGCTCGAAATGGGTGATGTGGCTTGGGTTGATCAGATAGCTGCGATGCGATTTTACAAAAGGCCCGCGGGCAAGACGTTGTTCGGCTTCGGTGATAGACCAGACGCAGAAATACCGCTCTGACCCCTGCATGAAGCAGGCGTAATGCCCCTAGGCGCGCAAGAACGCCACGTCCCGCGCGTCGATGAAATGGGGCTGTCCGTTCTGTTCATAGGGAATGCGCAGCACGGGCGGCGTCGGTGCTCGCGGCAGGCGTCAGAAAGGTCACGCCCGACAGTAGAAACGCGCCGCAGAGCACGAAACTGCTGAGAACCACGTCAATGGCGAGGGTTTCATTGCCAATCAACGGCCCGATCTCGCGCAGGCTGTCCGCGGCGACAAAGCACGTGCCCGAGATGGCGGCGAATGCACGGCAAAGACCGAGCCCCCGAAACAGACCGTGCCCAGCAGGATATTGCGATGACGGCGCTGGTCATAGGCTACCCAAAACGCCCCAATGTTCAGCGCGCAGGAGGCCAGCACTGCCAATGCTACTCCCGGCACCGTATAGACCGCGCGGCAGAGTTGCAGGCCGGACATGCCAATGTAATGCATCGTCACCACGCCAAGCCCGACAATCACCCCGGCCAGCGTCAGGATAAGCGGTGTGCGGCGGTGAAAATGCAACAGCAAAAGCGCCAGCCCGACCATCAGGATAGCCACCAGGGCCGAGCCGAGCGTGATCATGAGATATGCGCAAAAGTTGGTGACGCCTGATCAGGCGGCGGTTTGAATCTGGCGGAGCCCGTCGCGGAACTCAA
>JAVVFB010000231.1:0-5003 GCA_032251095.1 Roseovarius sp.
GCGAGCAACCTTTGCATTACTCCCAAAGCGGGCAGGTCATCGCCTGCCGTAGCAGCTGAAAAATTCGAATTTTCGTCATAAGGTTGCTGCCGACTTAAAGTTTTCTCAAGGTTTTGGATGGGAATTTACCATTTGCCTGATTGATACATTCGTGTAAGCTTTGGTTGCTACGCGCCCCTTGTGGCGTATTACCGCGTGGCAAGGCAAGGGCTGATCGAGCGGGAGGGGATCAATGAAGATGGCGGCTTGTCTTCGCGCGGCTTTGGCATCGCTTTTCTTCGGCTTGCTTGTCCATCATCCCGCAGCTTTCGGTCAGGAGGCGCCTGCGGAAGTCCTGTTCACGGACGTGCGGGTGTTCGACGGCACTTCCGATACCCTTTCGCCCCCCACCGACGTGCTGGTGCGCGGCAACATCATTGCCGAGATCGGCCGGGAGGCGGAGCCGCAGGGCAAGGATGCTACCGTGATCAGGGGACGCGGGCGCACTTTGATGCCGGGTCTGATCGACAACCACGTCCACATGATGTTCAACAGCCTCTCCCCCGCGCAGATGTCCGATCCGGAGATGGGGCTGGAAAAGATCATGCAGCTTTCCGCCGGGCAGGCCCGCGCGATGCTGCTGCGCGGCTTTACGGCGGTGCGCGATGTCGGCGGGCCGTCATTCGAATTGAAGCGCCTGATCGACAGCGGCAAGATTTTGGGTCCGCGCATCTGGCCTTCTGGGCCGATGATCTCGCAGACCTCGGGCCATGCCGACCTGCGCGGCCCGGACGAACCGTCGCGCCGCTTCACCGGCAAGGTGCCGCTGGCCGAACAGGTATGGGCCAGCGTCATCGCCGACGGGCGCAACGAGGTGCTGACCGCGGTGCGCGAGAATCTGCGGCTGGGCGCAAGCCAGATCAAGATCGCGGCGGGCGGCGGGACCAGTTCCGAATATGATCCGCTCGACGTGACCCAATACACGCTCGACGAGATGAAGGCGGCGGTCGATGCGGCCTCCGACTGGAACACCTACGTCACCGTCCATGCCTACCACCCCAAGTCGGTCCGCCGCGCGATCGAGGCCGGGGTCAAGGTGATCGAGCACGGCAATCTGCTCGACGAGGATACGCTCAAATTGATGGCCGAAAAGGGCATATGGCTGTCGGGCCAGATGCTGGTCGATTCCACCGAGGCAATGGACCCCAAGCGGCGCGAGAAGCGCAAGCCCGTGATCGAAGGGCAGAAGATCGTCTGGCCGATGGCCAAGCGGCTCGGCGTGAAGCTGGCCTGGGGCACTGACTTCCTGTTCGAGCCTGATCTCAACGAACAGCAGAACGCCTATATCCTACGGTTGAAGCCGCATTTCACCCCCGCCGAACTGCTGCGGCTGGTGACGTCCAACAATGCCGAATTGCTGGCGCTGTCGGGACCGCGCACGCCCTATGCGGGCAAGATGGGTGTGGTCGAGCAAGGCGCACTGGCCGATCTCATCCTCGTCAACGGGAACCCGCTGGCCGATATTGATCTCATTGGCGATCCGGCGCGCAATTTCGCGGTAATCATGAAAGACGGCGCGATTGTGAAAGGAGCACCGTGATGAAGCACCTTTCCCTTTGGCTGGTCGTCACGCTAGGACTTTACGCCGCACCGCTGAGCGCTCAAAATGGCAGCCCCAAGGAAGAGAGCGAGACAGACAGCACACAGATCACGATCTACGGCTGGCTGGCCGGTGCGACTGGCGAGTTCCGGCCTTTCGTCGGTGCGCCGACTCTCGAATTCGATAATTCCTTTGGTGAAGTGCTCGGTGATCTCGACGCGGCCTTCTTTGCCAGCGCTCAGCTGCGCCGCGATCGTTTTGTCGCCGTGGCTGATGTTTCCTATGCTTCCCTGTCGCGTGAAGGGTTTGTGCCGCCAGGCATTCCAGCATCGGGCAAAATCTCGCAGTTGGCGATAACGGCGCTCGGTGGAGCGCGCGTACATGACAGTGACCGACTGACCGTCGACTTGCTGGGCGGAGCACGCCTTTGGGACTTGGGCGGGCGGGTGTCCGTGCCGCTTGCCGGGGTATCGATTGCCCCGGACAAGACCTTCGTCGATCCGGTCGTCGCGACCCGGATCAACGCGCCATTGATTCCGCGTCTCTCGGCTCTTCTTCAAGCCGATATTGGCGGTTTCGGGGTGGGATCGGATTTGACCTATCAGGTGGCCGGCACGCTGAACTATCGCGCAGGGCGCCGGTCCTATGTCTCAGCCGGGTGGCGCCACCTCCATCTCGATTACGATGATGCCGGGACGCGTTTTGTAGGAAGTCAGACAGGGCCAATCATCGGGTTCACCCGGCGTTTTTGAACAGCACGCAAGCACTTCGCGCCATTCGCGATCGACCCTGCAGTTGCGCTGCTCGAAGGAGGTTTTATGAACGCATTACTGAAATCTGCCTTTGCCATACTGGCCTCGCTCGGCCTGCTCCAAGCGCAGGCACTGGCTTGCACGCGGGTTGTCTATCTCGGCCCCGAAGCGCGGGTGCTCACCGGGCGCACCTTCGATTGGAAGTCGCCCATCAACTCCAATCTTTGGGCCTTCCCCCGAGGCATGAAGCGCGAAGGTTCAGCTGGCCCGCGTTCGATCGGGTGGACATCGCGATACGGCAGCCTGATCGTTTCGGGCTACGACATCTCCACGGTCGACGGTATGAACGAGAAAGGCCTGATGGCCAACCTCCTGTGGCTCGCCAATGCGGAATATCCGGAGGATGACGGCAAAACCCCTCGCCTGTCGATCTCGGTCTGGGCACAGTATTATCTGGATAATTTCTCCACGGTGGCAGAAGCTGTCGCCCATACCAGAGCCAATCCGATAAGCCTTGCCACCGGCGAGGTTCCCGGCCAGCCCGGAAAGCTGACGAACGTCCACCTTTCATTGTCCGATGCCACGGGCGATAGCGCGATCCTCGAATGGGTGGATGGCGACCTCGCGGTCCATCATTCGCGTGATTACCGTGTGATGACCAACGAACCGGTTTATGCCGAACAGCTCGCCATCACGCGCTACTGGAAGGGCGTCAATGCGCGCGAATTTCTGCCCGGCACAAACCGAGCGACCGATCGCTTTGTGCGCGCCTCGCACTATATCGACGCCGTTGTGCAATCCGACGATCCCCGCACCGCGGCAGCCGCGGTGTTCAGCGTCATCCGCAACACCTCGGTTCCTCTTGGAATCAGCATGGAGGATGCCCCTAATCTGTCGACCACGCGCTGGCGGGTGGTGGCCGACCACAAGGACAAACGCTTCTATGTTGAGTCGGCACTGTCGCCCAACGTGTTCTGGGTCGACCTTGCGCGCCTCGATTTCAGTAAAGGTGCGCCGGTCAGGAAGCTGGATCTGGGGATCGACATGGCCGCTATACATTCAGGCGAGGCATCGCCCGCCTTCCAGATCGCCCGTCCATTCACCTTCGAACCGGCACCCTGACCAAGGAACGGTGCTCGCTTATCGCCAACGCCACATACAAGGAGAAAATTCCCATGCCTGCAACCAAGATCACCGCATTCGCGCTCGTCGCCTCGACGGCGCTCTTAGCGTCATGTGCGACGCTGCCGGATGTGTCGCAGCCGCTGGCAGGCACCACCTGGCGCCTCATCGAGATGCAGTCGATGGACGATAGCCAAGGTATCTCCCGGCCCTCGAACCGCGATCTTTACACCGTTGAATTCAACCGCGACGGAACCGCCTATATGCAGCTCGATTGCAATCGCGGGCGTGCGCCGTGGAATGCCAAGCGGACGGGTATGGGGCAAGGCTCACTCGAGTTCGGTCCGATCGCATCGACGATGGCCTTGTGTCCCCCGGGATCGCTTAGCGAAAAACTTGGCCAGCAACTGGGATTCGTGCGCACCTGGGTGATGCGAGACGGCAATCTTAACATGAGCCTCATGGCCGACGGCGGTATCCTTGTTTGGGAGCGCAAAGGCTCGAATTGATGCGCTGAATGGGTGATGGGCGAGATCACTCTTTGACGAGCACGCGGTCTTGGCTCTTCTCCACTAGGAGCGTTGCACCTCAGGACGTGGGTGTTCCGGGGCGGGGAGGATATTAATACGGCTCGGGCTTACTCTTAACGAGACGCCCACCGTGCTGGTGCGGCGCTACAGCAATTGCCGCGTTTGCAAAGCGGCCGATCGGCCGATTGACCGGCATCAGGGGGCTGCACTTACCTTCCACTTTGCCGCGCTCCATTGGCCGCTTATGTCTGGAAGCCGACATTCGCGCGATCTGATCTGAACGACCGAGTGTGGGTCGAGATCTGCCGTTTTCGCCTGGCTGATCGAGCTGCTGTTGTCTGCCCCGTCCAAGCATTCCATTCGGCAAGTGGCGAATCGCTGACATGTTGCGTGCCGTTCAACCGCCAGAACTCGATCCCGGCTTTTCAGCCCAACCTGCCGGAGGCTCCGTTCTGGGCGAATGTCTGAGAGTTCCGAGCTCAAGGCGTCAGAGGCATTGAATCCGAACCGCGCAATTGGGGAACAGTGAGCACACCGTACGCCGCGAATTCGGGTGCATCTCACTGATGTATCGAAGGAATTGTGGTTTGTGCACAAGTGACCCGCCTGCGAGTTATGCGGGTTTGCGGCGAGTTGCGGGCAAGTCATTTGGTTCTAAAGAGCTGATACACAGTCGAAATTTCTCAGTCGCTCGCGGATCGTAGACGAGTTGCGGATTTCTTCTCCGATCACCGCTTCCCCGCCTTGATCGGCACTACTTCTGCGCCCTTGCGCAACTGGTCTAGGCTCAGGACCCATTAAATCGCTTGCGCTGGAGGCGATGGCTTGATTCAATGGCGGCACCAAGGAGGTGCTGCCGATGTCCGAGCTGTGGTTGTTGAGCGAGGCGCAGATGCGCCGGATTGAGCCGTATTTTCCATTGTCGCACGGCATTCCGCGGGTCGATGATCGGCGGATCGTGAGCGGCATCATCTTCGTGATCAGGAACGGGCTGCGCTGGCGTGATGCGCCTCCCGCCTA
>JAVVFB010000232.1:0-5002 GCA_032251095.1 Roseovarius sp.
AGGGATCTCCACCCGGCCCGGCCTGCCCATCCGTCGTGACATCGTCGCCGGCGTTCTCCTGATCGCATTCGTCCTCGAAGCCTCCCGACGCGCCATCGGTCCGGCCCTCTCCGCCATTGCCGTGGCCTTTACCCTCTATCCCGCCGAAATCCCGCTGCCGCGCAAAACCTCGGCCACGCGCGGCGCGCTTGAGATCAGCGATCTTCAGGCGGTCGAACGCGACTTTGCCTTTGTGGTCGATGCCGATGTCGAGGCGCTGACCCTGATCAATGCCGCCGCCGGTGCCGATAAGGTGCTGATCGCCGACGTGCGCATCTTTGACGAATTCATCGGTGGAAACCTTGGCGAGGGCAAGAAATCGCTTGCCATGACCGTGCGGCTGCAACCCAAGGATAGCACCTTGAAAGAGGCCGATATCGAGACTGTTTCGGCCAAAATCATCGAAAAAGTCACCAAGGCCACCGGCGGTACGCTGCGCGGCTGATCACGTACTAGGGGATATGGCATGCTGAACGTTTATCTATCTGGCGAAATCCACACCGACTGGCGCGAACAGATCACCGAAGGGGCAAAGGGCCTGGATGTAACTTTCAACAGCCCGGTCACCGATCACGCCGCCAGCGATGATTGCGGCGTGGCCATTCTTGGCGCTGAGGACACCAAATACTGGCATGACCATAAGGGCGCGATGGTCAACGCGATCCGCACCCGCAAGGGGATTGCCGATGCCGATGTCGTCGTCGTACGCTTTGGCGAAAAGTACAGGCAATGGAACGCGGCCTTTGATGCGGGCTATGCCGCCGCGCTTGGCAAATCGCTGATCATCCTGCAACAGCCGGATCACGATCACGCCCTGAAAGAGGTCGATGCCGCCGCTCTGGCCGTGGCCCGCGACCCCGCGCAGGTGGTTGAAATCCTGCGCTATGTTCTGGACGGAACGCTTCCGGGTTAAGCCTTTGCTGGGCCGCTTGACGTTTAATGCGCCTCGGCCCAGTTCGCCCCCTGCCCCGCATCCACGACAAGCGGCACATCAAGATGCACGGCGGGGTGCGCCGCGCCTTCCATGACATCTCGGGCGGTGGTGATCAGGCGATCAACCTCATCCTCGGCCACCTCAAAGATCAATTCGTCATGCACCTGCAACAGCATCTTGCAGGGGATATCGGCAATCGCATCCGGCATCCGGATCATGGCGCGCCGGATCACATCGGCCGCACTTCCCTGGATCGGCGCGTTGATCGCCGCACGCTTTGCAAACCCGGCGCGCGGGCCCTTGGCGGCGATCTCGGGGGTGTGGATCTTGCGACCAAACAGCGTCTGGACATAGCCATTTTCTTTGGCGAAAGCGACGGTGTCGTCCATGTACGTCTTGATGCCCGGAAAGCGTTCAAAATACCGGTCGATGAACCCCTGCGCCTCGCCCCGCGGAATGCGCAGGTTGCGCGCAAGGCCAAAGCCCGAGATGCCATAGATCACTCCAAAGTTGATCGCCTTGGCCTGACGGCGGATATCCGGCGTCATTTCATCCATCGGCACGTTGAACATTTCCGAGGCGGTCATCGCGTGAATATCCTGCCCTTCGCGAAACGCCGCCTTAAGGGCATCAATGCCGGCCACATGCGCCAGAATCCGAAGCTCGATCTGGCTGTAATCGAGACTGACAAGGCGGTTTCCCGGCTCTGCGACAAAGGCCTCGCGGATGCGCCGCCCCTCCTCCGAACGCACTGGAATGTTTTGCAGGTTCGGATCGGTCGACGACAAGCGCCCGGTGTTCGCCCCTGTCTGAACATACGACGTATGCACCCGCCCCGTATCAGGGTCGATATGATCCTGCAGCGCGTCGGTATAGGTCGATTTCAGCTTGGACAACTGGCGCCAATCAAGACCCGCGCGGGCAGTTCGTGTTCGGTGGCAAGGTCTTCCAAAACATCGGCACCGGTCGCATAGGCCCCCGTCTTACCAGTCTTACCGCCCTCAAGCCCCATTTCATCAAACAGGACTTCACCCAGCTGCTTGGGCGAGCCGACATTAAAGCTTCGCCCCGCAAGCTGGTGAATTTCAGACTCTAACCCGGCCATTTTCTGGGCAAAGGCATTCGACATCCGGCTCAGGGTTTCGCGGTCGACCTTGATGCCAAACCTTTCCATCCGGGCAAGCACCGGCACCAGCGGGCGCTCAAGCACCTCATAGACCGTCGTCACGCGGTCGCGGTGCAATTGCGGCTTGAACAGGTGCCAGAGGCGCAGCGTAATATCGGCATCCTCGGCGGCATATTTCACCGCCTCATCCACCGGCACGCGATCAAAGGTAATCGCCGATTTGCCGGCGCCCAACAGCGATTTGATCGGGATCGGCTTGTGCGCCAGATAACGATCGCTCAGCGTGTCCATGCCATGCCCATGCTGCCCGGCATAAAGCGCGTAGGACATAAGCATGGTGTCATCAATCGGCGCCACATGAACGTCGAGCGCGGCAAAAATCTTGGCATCATATTTCATATTCTGCCCGATCTTGAGGATCGCATCATCCTCAAGCACCGGTTTGAGCGCGCCAAGCACCTCTGCAACGCTTAGCTGCCCTTCGGCAAGCTTGTCCGAGCCAAACAGATCATCCGCCGCGCCATCCTTGTGAATAAGCGGGATGTAACAGGCCACACCCGGATCAACGCAAAGCGAGATGCCGACAAGATCGGCCTGCATCTCGTTAAGCGATGTGGTCTCGGTATCCACCGCCACATAACCCCGCGCGCGAATACGCTCGATCCACACCTCTAGCGCGGCCATATCGCCGACGCGTTCGTATTTCTCAGGGTCTATTGCTGGCCATTCCGGGGCATTCTGCGCGCTCCCGCCCGATTGCCCGGCCTGTGGCGAGGGCTCTGCTATCACCGGCGCCTCGGTGCCCAAGGCGTCGGCGATCCGCTTGGACAGGGTTCTGAATTCCATCCTTGCAAGGAAATCCAGCAAGGTATCGGGATCCGGGTCGCGCACCTCAAGGTCATCAAGCGTGAAATCAAGTGGCGTGTTGCAATCAAGCTGAACCAGCCGCTTTGACATCTCGATCTGCGCGCGCTTTTCAATCAATGTCTGGCGGCGCTTGGGCTGCTTGATCTCTTCCGCGCGATCCAACAACTCTTCAAGAGAGCCGAATTCGTTGATCAAAAGCGCCGCGATCTTCACCCCAATCCCCGGCGCGCCGGGCACGTTATCGACACTATCCCCGGCCAAAGCCTGCACATCGACAACGCGATCCGGGTTCACGCCAAATTTTTCACGCACCCCGTCAACGTCAATTTGGCGATTCTTCATCGCGTCCAGCATTTCGACCCCGCCACCGACAAGTTGCATCAGGTCCTTGTCGCTGCTGATGATTGTCACCCGCCCGCCAAGATCGCGCGCCTGACAGGCCAGTGTCGCGATGATATCGTCGGCCTCGTATCCCTCTATCTCTTCACAGGCGATATTGAAGGCGCGCGTCGCTTCACGTGTCAGCGGCATTTGCGGGCGCAGATCTTCGGGCATCGCCTCGCGGTTTGCCTTGTATTCGGGATACATGTCGTTGCGAAAGGTGTGACTGCCCTTGTCAAAGATCACCGCCACATGGGTCGGCGCATCATGGCCGTTATTGCCCTCGACATAACGCTGCAACATATTGCAAAACCCGGCCACCGCCCCAATCGGCAAGCCATCCGATTTGCGCGTCAGCGGCGGCAACGCGTGATAGGCGCGAAAGATAAACGCCGATCCGTCAATCAGATGCAGATGACAGCCTTTTCCGAATGACATCACGCGCCCCTTTCGCCCAGAAGGCTTTCATCGTTCCAAAAATACTCAAACCCGCGGCGTCACCACAGGTGCGGCGCTGGTCGGTTCAGACCGTGCCTTCAAAGTCGCGATGCACAAGCTTGGCATCGCAATAGGGGCATTCGACATAGCCCTTTTCATGCGAAATCTGCAACCAGACGCGCGGATGGCCAAGCGCCCCGTCTCCGCCATCACAGGCCACGCGATAGGCGTCAACAATTCTGGTTTCTGGGGCCTGCGTTACCATCGGGGCGTTTCCTTTTGCGTGACTTTGAATTAGGTCCAAATATGATTGATCCGCCAGCAAGGGGCAAGAGCACCATGGCCGCAAATGCCATCGAAATCCGTGGACTGACAAAAACCTACGGCGGCGGACGAAATAGCCCTGAAAAACAGGCGCTAAAGGGCATTGATCTGGATATCCCCCAGGGCTCTGTCTTTGGGCTTTTGGGCCCCAACGGCGCCGGCAAATCCACCCTGATCAATATTCTTGCCGGACTGGTTCTTAAAACCAGCGGACAGGTCACAATCTGGGGCTTTGATCAGGACGTGAACCCGCGCCAGTCGCGCGCTTCGATCGGGGTTATGCCGCAGGAATTGAACCTTGACCCCTTCTTTACCCCGCGCGGCGCACTTGAGGTGCAGGCGGGCCTTTACGGTGTCCCCCGCAAACAACGCAAAAGCGACGAGATCCTGCGCCTGATCGGGCTAGAGGACAAGGCCGATGCCTATGCCAGAACCCTCTCGGGCGGCATGCGCCGGCGGCTTTTGCTGGGCAAGGCACTGGTGCATACCCCGCATGTTCTGGTGCTGGATGAACCCACCGCAGGTGTCGATATAGAGCTGCGCCAGATGCTCTGGGAGAATATCCGCCGCCTCAATCAACAGGGCATGACAATCATCCTGACCACCCATTACCTCGAAGAGGCCGAAGAGATGTGCGACGAGATCGCCATCATCAACCATGGCGAGGTGATCGCGCGCGACAGCACGGCCGCGCTGCTGCGCCGACTGGACGCCAAGGCGCTGGTGATCGAGCCGGAAACCCCGGTGACGGAGATTTTCCCGACACCCGAGGGCGTGACGGTTGAACACAGGGCCAACGGCGCGCTGGTGTTCCACTATCGGCGCGGCCAGACCACGGCGGGCGCAATCCTGGCCGCGGTGCAGCGTGCGGGTATTTCGGTGCGCGAGGTGTC
>JAVVFB010000233.1:0-4998 GCA_032251095.1 Roseovarius sp.
AACGTTTCCCGATCAACCTGCGCTATCCGCAAAGCTGGCGCGACAGCCCGGAAAAGCTGCGCGACCTGCCGGTTGTGACGCCTTCCGGCGCGCATGTGCCGCTTGGGGCCATGGCCGATATCTCTGTGGTGGATGGCCCCGGAATGATCCGGTCGGAGAATGCGCGACGCACGGGGTTTGTCTTTATCGACATCGCCGGGCGTGATCTGGGGGGCTATGTGGATGAGGCACGGCAGGTTGTGGCCGAGACGGTAAGTCTGCCGTCGGGTTATTCAATCACATGGGCGGGACAGTATCAGTATATCCAGAGGATGCAGGATCGTCTGACCCTCGTTGCTCCCGCGACCTTGCTGATCATCACGCTGATGTTGTTCATGGCGTTCTCGCGCGTGACCGAAGTTGCCATCATTCTCGCGGCACTGCCGGTGGCATTGGCCGGTGGTGTCTGGTTGATCTGGTATCTGGCCTTTGATATTTCCGTTGCGGTGCTGGTCGGCTTTATTGCTTTGGCTGGTGTCGCGGTCGAGACGGCCATCGTCATGTTGCTTTACCTCAATCTGGCATGGGAGAAACGCCGTGCCCTCGCGCGTGATCAGAGGCGCCCCCTGACATCTCTGGATGTCGAGGAAGTTGTCTTTGAAGGAGCCTTACTGCGGGTGCGGCCCAAGGTGATGACCGTGGCCACGATCTTCGCCGGGCTTGTGCCGATCATGTATGGCCACGGGACCGGCTCCGAGATCATGCAGCGCATTGCTGCCCCGATGATTGGTGGCATGGCGACTGCAACCCTGCTGACACTTCTGGTGATCCCCGCGATCTATGTGATCTGGAAACGCCTCGCCTTGGCGCGCGTTAACCGGGGCTTAGCTAATGAACGCCGGAAACCCACTGATTTCGCAACCTCCACAGTACCGGGCGAATGATCGTCCGGCACCGATTGGCGCAACAAAAAGGAGACCCCTATGCGCAAGACCCTAATGACCTTTTCGGCCCTCATCCTGAGCGCTCCGCTGGCCATGGCCCAGATGAGCGACTCGAAAGAAATGGATCATGGTGCAATGACCATGGACAAGGCTTCTGCCGAAGGAACCATGCTCGTTGACGCAACGGTAAACAGTATCGACGACGATAGCGTCAACGTCACCCATGCCCCGATCCCCGAGATTGGTTGGCCGCAAATGACAATGGATATGCCATTTGCCGCAGATATTCAGCCGATGCCTGAAATTTCTGTTGGCGACAAAGTCATCATGACGCTTGTAATGGGTGAGGATGGCATGCCGCGCGTCACGGCCTTGACAGACAAGCAATAACAGCACTGCGCCGCAACAAGCTTGCTGCGGTGCATTTTCCTCTTGATCATCCTATGCCTACAAGAGGTTGCAGGTACGTTCATTCATTCAAGGGCACGTAGAGATCGCCGCCTTCGCGGTATTTCTCGGCCATTGCCGCCATGCCCTCTTTCTGCGCCTCGGCGCGGATGTCGTGGCTGATCTTCATCGAGCAGAATTTCGGCCCGCACATCGAGCAGAAATGCGCCACCTTATGCGCCTCCTTGGGCAGGGTCTGATCGTGGAAGTCGCGCGCGGTTTCGGGATCGAGCGAGAGGTTGAACTGATCCTCCCAGCGGAACTCGAACCGCGCGCGCGACAGCGCATCGTCACGCCGCTGCGCCCCCGGCAGGCCCTTGGCGAGGTCGGCGGCATGGGCCGCGATCTTGTAGGTGATGACGCCGGTTTTCACATCGTCGCGGTCAGGCAGGCCCAGATGTTCCTTGGGCGTGACATAGCACAGCATCGCACAGCCGAACCAGCCGATCATCGCCGCCCCGATGCCGCTGGTGATGTGGTCATAGCCCGGCGCAATGTCGGTGGTGAGCGGCCCGAGCGTGTAGAACGGGGCCTCGTGACAGCACTCAAGCTGCTTTTCCATGTTCTCCTTGATCTTGTGCATGGCGACATGGCCCGGCCCCTCGATCATCACCTGACAGTCTTTGGCCCATGCGATTTTCGTCAGCTCTCCCAGCGTCTCCAACTCGGCGAATTGTGCCGCGTCATTGGCATCGGCGATAGAGCCGGGCCGCAGCCCGTCGCCCAGTGAAAAGCTCACGTCATATTGGCGGCAGATGTCACAGATCTCCTCGAAATGCTCATAAAGGAACGACTCGCGGTGGTGATGCAGGCACCATTTGGCCATGATCGAGCCACCGCGCGACACGATCCCCGTCACCCGGTCCACGGTCATCGGCACCATGTGCAGGCGCACGCCCGCGTGGATGGTGAAATAGTCCACGCCCTGTTCGGCCTGCTCGATCAGCGTGTCGCGGAACACCTCCCATGTGAGGTCTTCGGCCACGCCGTTCACCTTTTCCAAGGCCTGATAGATTGGCACGGTGCCGATGGGCACGGGGGAATTACGAATGATCCATTCGCGGGTGTTGTGGATGTTGCGGCCGGTGGAGAGGTCCATCACCGTATCGGCCCCCCAACGGATCGCCCAGACCAGTTTTCCCACCTCCTCCTCCATCGAGGAGGTGACGGCGGAGGTGCCCATATTGGCGTTGATCTTCACGAGGAAATTGCGGCCGATGATCATCGGCTCAAGCTCGGGATGGTTGATATTGGCCGGAATGATCGCGCGGCCCGCCGCGATCTCGGACCGGACGAATTCGGGGGTCACATGGTCGGGGATGCTGGCGCCCCAGTCATTGCCATCACGCACCACAGGCCCGGCCTCGCGCAGCTGGTTTTCGCGGATCGCGACGAATTCCATCTCCGGCGTGATGATGCCTGCGCGCGCGTAGGCCAGCTGCGTGGGGACGGCCCCGCCGATACCGCGCAGCGGCGGCACCCGCACCGGGAATTCCGGCACCAGCCGGTCACCGGTGACAAATCCGTTATCCTCGGGCTTCACATGGCGGCCCTGATACCCCTCCACATCGCCGCGCGCTATGATCCAGTTGCGGCGCAGGGCGGGCAGGCCACGGGCGATATCGGTCTCGACCGCGGGATCTGTGTAGGGGCCGGAACTGTCATAGACCGGCAAAGGGTGTTCACCGGCCGTGGGATGGGTCGCAATCTCGCGCATCGGCACGCGGATAGCGGGGTGCAGCGCGCCCGGCACGTAGATCTTGGTTGAGGCGGGCAGGGGGCCGGTGGTCACGATGGGGGCGATGTCTTTGGTGGGGATGGTCATGTTGGTGCTCCTCGAGCCAGGCTTCACAAAGAGACCAGATGAGCCGTGGCTGGGGAGGCATCGGGGCGCAATGTGACCCCGGTTCGGACCGTGATGCACCAAAGGCACCGAACGCGATCCTCAGCTTCCTACGCCAGTATCAACTGGGTCAGGTTCAAAGGGTCGCGACACTGCACCACCGGTGCCAGCCGCCTCTCAGTCCCTCGGTCGGGACTCCCCTGCGTACGTTATGGGTATCTTCAAAAACCCGGGCTGGCAAGTCTCTGGATAGCCCAGTCATATCAAGCTACATCGAGCTGCGCGACGATCTCGTCTTTTGAAAGAAATGCGATCTCTCAAATGGCAAAATGCAAGACATTCTGTGCCTCTGCGAATCCAGACGCTGTTCTGGCCACCGTCGGATGAAAGTTAAGCCGCCCGTCGAGCAGCCGATTTGTGAACCCCCGAATGTTATCAGTTTCAAATCGCAACTCTCACGCGTTGGTTCCTTCCGAACAGTTGTAACAGACCGATGTCGTCGAGGACATAGAGCCCATCAGTTTATTTTGCCAAGGACACGTCGGTACGGCGCCGTTTCAGAGCTGCAAGGCCTGCATTTATGTCAAGCCTTTGTGCATTGGCTCGACGTACCATCTCGCGCATGAAGCCACCCGAGTTGCGGACAGGATATTTGGGATGATCTCGTCCCGCATCGACCAGAAGAAGGCAGAGCGCCAATCCGTGATCGTCCAAGGTGCTCTGACCCTCAAACCAGACTGACGGATGGATATCGAGCATCGGCAATAATTGCCAGGCCGCCTCGATGATGTCGCGGTCTCTGAGTGGTCGGCTTTGTTCCCGGCGGGCATCAAGCATCATGCGTAGGCCGTCGCCAGCAATGTCGTACAATGTCTCAGGCGTCAAAGTGGGTGACACGGGGCAGGGCAGTGATGGCGGCGCCTCACTGTCTGCAAATTCCTGGCGTTTTGTAGAGTTATCCACAGCACTAGGTTGCTCTACATTTTGAGAGTCTTCTTTGGTGTTCTGTATAAAGGGCCGGAAGTTTTCCGCTGGTTCGCCGGAAGAAAGTCCGTGTTTTTCAAACCAGTCATCGATGCGGCTGCACAGATCGGAACTGGCCTGCAGATGGGCGGTAAGCTGGTCCAGACCTAGGCGGCTCAAGGCGTCGCTACGTGGCCAGCTTGCGAAACTGGCAAGAATATCTGCGACCTCCAGATCCTCAGTGGCCCAGAAGGGCAGGGCAGCGATGCACCGTTTCATGTGCCGCAATCGCAGGGACCGAAGATCCCTTAAAGCGCGCAAATGCTTCCTTTCCGCGCAGAGCCGATCGCGAAGAGCAATAAACTCCTCCAGGCGCGCGATCAACGGCGTGAGGATCAAGCCGAGACCGGCGCGACCATAGCGAGCCCCGTTCGCCGTGACGCGCTTCACGATCAGGCCGAGCCTCGCCAGCGCAGCCTCATCCGTGCGCAACTGCCGCGCTGTCTTGCCAAGTTCGACTGCGGCGAAGTCTTGCGCCCCAAAAAACACCGGTTCCCGATTCGGGGAGGTCCAGTCGGAGGCGCGGGTGCGTCCGATGATGTAGATCAGCACCGCAAGGCGCGCCGGGCGCAAGCCGATATGAGGGGCAACCTCTGACAGAAGCGCCATGACTGCACCTTTGGTCCAGCCTTCGGGCAAGGCCGGGTGGTTTCGAATGGAGTTCATATCTTGTCCTTTTCAGTATGGGACAAGGCCGCAACAGGGCATCCGCATCCCGGCAAGAGATGCGTTTTTTCGTTGCCTTGACTGTCGGGACTGCTA
>JAVVFB010000234.1:0-4980 GCA_032251095.1 Roseovarius sp.
GTAAAGGGGGTTGGCCATGGCAATATTCCTTGTATCAGTCTTTGGTGGCGCGGGCGGCGCTCAGGGCGGTAACTTCGGGCGAAGCGGCGATTTGGGCCGCAGTCGCAAACCGTTCGTGGTTCTGCGAGATCAGCGCAAGATCGTAAAGGTAATTCACCATCATGCCCCCCGATTGCGCAAGGCCATTGGGCGACAGGTCTGCATCGGCATGGATGGCGTGCACCGAGGCACCATTGCCAAGGTGAAACCGCGCGACCGGATCGAACGGCCCGCCCTCGGGGCGCTTGGCGTTGAGCAGGTAATCGGCGGTAATCTGGCGACGCTCTTCGGGATCATCGGGCAGGGTGGTGTCGGTGTTCGCCAGCCATTTCATAAGCGCCGGGATCGGCGAGAGCGTGACGAAGGTCTTGAGATTGGGAAGTTCCTGCGAGAGGTCGGAAACGACCTGTTTGATCAGAGAGTTGCCAAAGGAAATCCCGGCAAGCCCCGGCTGACAGTTCGAGATCGAATAGAACACCGCCGTGTCGGCCTTGTTTGCGGTGATTGCGGCGCGGTTGTCGGCCAAGAGATCATGGATCGCCCCCGGCGTGCCGCTGGTCAGGGCGACCTCGACGAAAATAAGCGGCTCATCGGGCATCGAGGGATGAAAGAACCCGAAACAGCGCCGATCGGCGGGTTTCAGGCGCAGGCGCAGGTCATCCCAGCTGTCGATGGCATGCACCGCCTCATAGGCGATGATCTTTTCAAGGATATCGGCGGGACTGCTCCAGTTGATCGGGCGCAGCACCAGAAAGCCCCGATTGAACCACGACGAAAACAGATGCCGCATATCAAGATCGACAACCGAAAGCGCCGGGTTGTCGCGCGCCAGCCGAAGCAGGTCACGCCGCATCGCCACAAGCTGTGCTGTGGCGCCGGGCACTTGATTCAGGCGGCGCGCAAGTTCCTGGCGCGGCGGCTCTGCGGCGGCAAGAAAGGCGCGATATGTGCCCCGGTCGGGTGCGGCCTCGAAGGTATCAAGCGCATTGCGCACGGTTTCGGTATCGACGCCAAGTTCGTTGGTCAGGAAGGTGAAGAAGCCAAGCTTGGCCGCGTCATCCATCCCCGCATAACGATCAAGGATATGCCGCGCGAGGGTCATGCCCGACACCTCGCCCGAACTGCCAAGCAGGTCACGCGAGAGGTCTTGGATACTCCGGTTCTGCGCGTCCGGCTCGGACGCGCCACGATAGCGGCGCTCGAAAACCGTGGCCAGAAGATCGGCGAGAACGCTCATACCGCTGTCCCCATCACATAATCAGGCAGCCATGTCGCAAGCCCCGGAAACAGGCAGAGCAGGATGATCGCAAGGATCATGCAGCCCACATAGGGCAGCGAGCCGAGCAGGATGGTCTTGAGCTTGATATCAGGTGCGATGCCGTTGATCACGTAAAGGTTAAGGCCAACGGGCGGCGAGATAAGGCCGATTTCCATGTTGATCGTCAGGACCACGGCAAACCAGATCGGATCAAAGCCGGCGGTCAGGATGATCGGCAACAGGATCGGCGCCGCCATAAGGATCACCGCCACCGGCGGCAGGAAAAAGCCCGCGACCAGAAGGAAAAGGTTGATCGCCGCCATCAAGACCCAGCGGTTTACATCCAGCGTGCCGATCCATTCGGCAATCGACTGGGTGATGAACAGGCTTGAGAGCATGTAGGAAAACACCCCGGCGGCGGCGATGATGAACAGGATCATCACGCTTTCACGGGTGCTGTCGCGCAATACGACCCAGATCGCCGATGGGCTCCACATTTTATAGATGATGATCGCCATCAACAGGCACAAAAGCGCGCCGATTGCGGCGGTCTCTGACGGGGTCGCGATGCCGCCGTAAAGCGCATAGAGAACCCCAAGGATGATGATCAGGAACGGCAGGACGCGCGGCAGGATTTCAAACCGCTCGGCCCAGGAATAGCTGCGCCCGCCAAGCAGTTTGATATTGCCCGACTTCCAGGTCGAATAAAGCGACCAGGCCATGAACAACCCCACAAGCATCAGCCCCGGAATGACCCCGGCCAGAAACAGCCGCCCGATCGAGGTTTCGGTGGCGATGCCGTAGACGATCATCGTGACCGAAGGTGGAATGAGGATGCCAAGCGTGCCGCCCGCCGCGATAGAGCCGGCAGCAACGCCATCGGGATAGCCGCGCTTGCGCATCTCGGGGATGCCCATCTTGCCAATCGCCGCACAGGTGGCGGGCGACGAGCCCGACATTGCCGCGAAAAGCGCACAGGCCCCGAGGTTTGAGATCACAAGACCGCCGGGCACCCGCGTCAGCCAGCGTTCGAGCGCCTCGTAAAGGTCGGCCCCCGCCCGCGTCGAGGCGATGGAAGAGCCCATGATGATGAACATCGGGATCGACAGCAGCGCAAAGTTGTCAAGCTTGCCAAAAAGGATTTCCGGCATCAATTCAAGCGAGCGCATCCCGTCGAACACGATCAGAAAGCCGGCCGAGACGATCAAGAGGCCAATGGCCACCGACACGCCCGAAAACAGCACGAAGATTGTCATGAGGGCGACAAGCCCCCCGAGTACGATCGGGTCCATGATCAAAGATCCCCAGATACGCGGGCGGCAAGGCCCGTCTGTTCAATTCCAAAGGGTGCGTCGACGCGGATGATGACCGCGTAAAGATCCGCGATCAGTTGCAGCAGCAAAAGACCAAGGCCGACCGGAAGCGCCATATAGGGTTTCCAGAGGGCTACACTCCAAACCGTGTCGGATTTCCAGCCGCGCGCATAGGCGATGTGCCAGAATTCATAGCCATACCAGAGCATCACCGCGATGATCAGCGCCGAAACCGCCAGCGTGACAATCGCCAGAACCCGGCGCGCGCGCATCGGAAGGGCAATCGGGACGAGATCGACATTCACATGCCCGCGCAGGCGCTGCACATAAGGCAGCCCGATCAGCGTGGCGGCGATCATCAGGTAAATCACCGCTTCGGTTTGCCAGATGGTCGAGCCATTCATGACAAATCGGATAAAGATCATCTGGCAGGTGATGAGAACCGCCAGCGTGATCATCGCCGCCGAGACCCAACCGGCAAAGGTTGAAATGGCCGCGACGGCTTTTAGAAAGAGGCTGTTGCCGGTGTTTGCCACACCGGAAATGGATTGGCCCGACATCGGCCCTCCTTTCGGGGTAAATCTTGGGGGTGCAGGGCGCCGCACGTCGGGGCGCCCTGCAATAAGGTCAGATCACTCGACAGCGAGCGCCATATCCAGAAGAGCCTGCCCATCGGGCGCGCTTTCGACAAAGGCCTTGTAAGAGGTTTCCTGGGCAAGGGCGCGCCAGGCGTTGAAATCCTCTTCGCTCATATGTGCGATCTCGACGCCTGCTTTTTCGAACACTTCGACCGAGTTGGCATCTTCTTTCTTGGCTTCTTCAAGATAGAAGGCTTCGGCCTTTTCGGCACCGGCCAAAAGCGCGGCTTGCTGGGCTTCGGTCAGACCGTCGAAGGTGGATTTGTTCATCAACAGCGGCTGATACATGAACCACAGGGCAACATCGCCAGCGGGGGTATAGCACTTGACCTGTTCGTAAATCCGGTAGGACACGAAGGACGAGGACGATGTATTGGCCGCATCCAGAACGCCGGTTTGCATGGCGTTGTAGATTTCCGAGCTTGCCATCGAGGCAATCGAGGCGCCGGCACCGGCCAGCATCTGTTCAAACGCCTTGCCCGCCGCGCGGGTTTGCAGGCCCTTGATGTCATCGGGCTTGGTGATGCACTTGTCCTTGCCGGCAAAGCCACCGGCCAGGTACCCGTGGACCAGAACCATCACGTCATCTTCGGCCATCTTGGCCTCGAGCGCCTCCATGAAGGGGCTGTTGGACAGGCGCGCGGCGTGGTCGTGGTTCTTCACCAGACCCGGCATCAGCGTCAGGTTATAGGACGGCTGTTGACCGCCTGCATAGCTGAGCGGCAGAACGGTCATGTCAAGCTGACCGCGGCTCAGGGGTGTGTATTGCTCGCGCGGTTTGAAAAGTGATTTCGAGCCGAAGATCTTGATTTCAAGATCGACATCGGCGGCGGCAACTTCATCGGCAACGATCTGGGCAACCTTGTGGCGCACGTCGCTGTTGGACCACTGATGCGACAGGCGCAGCTCGGTTGCATTGGCAACCGAGCCAATAAGCATCATCCCGGCAGCGACGGCTGCCGTGAACATAGATTTTTTCATGTCTTCCTCCCATTTTGCCCGGACAAGATGGCCCGGACGCGTGGCGCACAGTCTTTGGGTGTTTGAATTCAGAGTCAAGTTTTTTGTATACAAGAATTTCTATCTTGCGCACAAATCAAGCTAAGGCTAGGTTTTTCGGATGGAACTTCGTCGGGCAGACATAATCGCGGATGCGCTGGAAGAGCTGGTTTTTACCGGCGGGTTTCGCGATGGCGATCGGCTTGATGAATTGCGGCTGGCCGCACAGTTCGACGTTTCGCGCACCCCGATTCGCGAGGCCTTGCAGCGGCTTGTCGCCTCTGGCCTTGCCGAGCAAATCCCGCGGCGCGGCGTGTTTGTGCGCCAGCCGGGGCCGGTTGAATTGATGGAAATGTTCGAAACCATGGCCGAGATCGAAGGCGTCTGCGGGCGTCTGGCCGCCATGCGGATTTCGGATGCGGCACTTGAAGAGTTGGATAGCGCCAATGCCTCTTGCTGTGCCGCCGTCGCGGATGGTGATGCCGATGGATATTACCGTGAAAACGAGCGTTTTCATCACGTTATATATCATCAGGCCGGTAATGGCTTTCTCGAACACGAGGCGCTGCGCCTGCATCGCCGGCTCAAGCCGTTTCGTCGGCTGCAATTGCGGCTGCGCGGGCGGATGTCGCAATCCATGGCCGAACACAAGGCGATTGTCGAAGCGCTGCGCGCAGGTGATTCGGACCGCGCCGCAGCGGCGCTGCGCGGGCATGTGGCGATTCAGGGCGAG
>JAVVFB010000235.1:0-4966 GCA_032251095.1 Roseovarius sp.
CGCCATGTTTCAGGGCATCGGCGCCGAACATCAGGGATAACAGCCACGTTTCAAACGCGCCACCGCTCATCTGCCCGCTGACCGACCACTGAAGCCGCGCCTTGCGCGCTTGCCCAAACACCAACGACCGCCGTGACGGACAGCTATCGACAAATTGATATACTCAAGAAAAATGGTGCCCCCACACGGACTCGAACCGCGGACCTACTGATTACAAATCAGTTGCTCTACCAGCTGAGCTATAGGGGCTCGGGCGTTTGATTACGCATTAACGCGCAGCACTTCAAGTCAAATTCGTACCCGAAGAGCGCTTTGTGAAAATCAGGGAGGAGGGGGTGGGCGATTACGGTTTAACTCCGTTGAAAACCACGTATATATTGGCGCAGTTTTCAAATGAACCGGGATACCAATGCAGGTCGTCATTCACGCAGGGGCCCATAATACGGATGACGACAGGTTGGTGAACTGCCTGTCAGACAACCGCGAACTTCTGGCCCGATACGGCACCAATGTGCCTGAGCCGTTGAACTATCGTCGCCTGATCCGCGACATCCTGCATCAGGCCAACGATGGCGGGCTGAGCAAGGATGCGCGCGATGTGGTGGTCGATGCCATAAGCCATGATGGCGCCATCGACCGGCTTGTCCTGTCCAATCCCGGCTTTTTCGGCACCCCCAAGATGGCTGTGGGCGTCGGACTTTTCTATGCGCCCGCAGAGTTGCGGCTCGATCTGTTTCGCCAGATGTTTCCCGATGACGAGATCGAGCTTTTCTTTGCCATCCGCAATCCCGCGACCTTTCTGCCGTCCCTGCTCGACAAAACCCCGTTCACAGCGATCGACGAGCTTTTGCGCGGGACCGATCCGACCCATATGCGGTGGTCTGAAATGGTGGCGCGTATCCGCAACAGCCACCCTGACATTCCGGTCACGGTCTGGTGTAACGAGGACACGCCGCTGATCTGGTCACAGGTGGTGCGCGAGATTGCCGGAATTGATCCAAACGTCGAATTTTCGGGCGAATTCAGCATCTTGCTTGACATCATGACGCGTCCGGGCCAACAGCGATTCAAGGCCTATATGGACAGCCACCCCGGCATGACCGAGGTCCAAAAGCGCCGCGTGATCACCGCCTTTCTCGACAAGTTCGCCGATGAAGACGCCATCGAGGAAGAGCTTGATCTGCCCGGATGGACGGCCGAACTTGTCGAGACCCTGACCGAGATCTACGACGAGGATGTGTATGAAATCGAGAGGGTCCAGGGCGTGCAGATGATCACGCCCTGAGCCGGAAACCTCTGGTCCTTACGACATGCCAAGCGCTTCTTTATACATTTCAAGAACCGCCTCTTCTTCGGCGATATCGTCCTTGTCACGCTTGCGCAAAGAGATCACCTTGCGCAGCACCTTGGTGTCATAACCGCGCGATTTGGCCTCGGCCATCACCTCTTTTTGTTGGTCGGCGATGTCTTTTTTCTCGGCATCCAGCCGCTCGAAGCGCTCGATGAACTGGCGCAACTCGTCGGCGGTCACGCGATAGGTCGAGTCGGAATTCATGTCGTTCATGGGCTGTCTCCGGTCAATTGGGCCTTCTGAGTATCGCCACGCGCGCGGCTCTGCAAGATGCTTCTGTCGGCTCGCACGACTTGCGCAGAGGCGCAACTTGGACTAGGCGCAGAACGGCACAGGCACAGCATGGGGGAACGCGCGATGGAAATTCTGATCTGGCTCGGGGCTGCGGTTTCACTGGCCGGAATGGTGGGCCTGATCTGGTGCATCGCGAGCGTCTGGAAAGCACGCAAGGCCGGGCTGAATGAAGAGGCGCTGCGCGCGGCCGTGCAAAAGGTGGTGCCGTTGAACGCGGCGGCGCTGTTTCTTTCGGTGATCGGGCTGATGATGGTGGTGATCGGCATCCTGCTCAGCTAGAGCATGTTGCTCAAAAGTGGGACCCGGTTTTGAGCGATCCGAACATGCGACATCAATAGGTTAGAGCGTGTTGCATTTGAGTGAACACAATACTCTCTAGAGCGCGCCTGCGCGACCGAAAAAGCCCTGTCCGTTCTTGACCAGATCAAGGACCATCGGATGCGGCGCCCAGATGGGCGCGCAGATATCCGCCAGCGCCTTCATATCCTTCAGGACCGCCATAAGCCCGCGCTGATCGGCCTGCATCAACGGGCCACCGCGAGCGCGCTCATAGCCATATCCGCGCACCATGACCACATCCAGATCCGACGCCCGCTGAACCGCAGCC
The DNA here is from genome assembly GCA_032251095.1 of Roseovarius sp. Taxonomy (GTDB): domain Bacteria; phylum Pseudomonadota; class Alphaproteobacteria; order Rhodobacterales; family Rhodobacteraceae; genus Roseovarius. The sequence continues at coordinate 2,253 of JAVVFB010000235.1, forward strand.
TTCGCCAACAACTGCGCGCCGCCATTGACAAGCGCCGCGTGAAGCGCGTGACGCGGCGCCACATCGCCAAGGACCTCGGCCACCGCGCGCCCGGCCCCCGCCAGCCCCTTTGGCGGGCGGGGGCCGTCGGGGGGATAGTCGTAAAATCCGCGCCCGACAGAGCGGCCTGTCGCCCCCTTGGCAAGCCGCTCGTCCAATGGCGCGCCCCATCCCGAAGCAAGCCCCATCTCGGCGGCGGCGGCGCGCAGGCGCTGCGCGACAAGCCCGAGCCCCTCATGATCCATCATCAGGAACGGCCCCGCCCGAAGCCCCATGCGCTGCGCCGCCTGATCCACCCGCAAAGGCGTCAGCCCCGCACGCACAAGCACTAGCGCCGCCAGATAAAGCCGCGCTGTCATCCCATGGCCAAGCCCGACCCCTGCGGCGGGCTGCGCGGCGCGTACCACCACCTGTCCGATGTCGGCGCACATGCGCGCAAGGCTCGCAACGGCGGCGGGCGGCGCGCCCTCGCCTACGGCGATTTCGACCAGACGCTGGCCGTGGGTCGGACGATAGATCCGAAGCCCCAGCGGCGCAGCGGCGACAAACCCAGCGCCAGTATCAAGGCGCGCAATCACGCCCCCTTCGCGCGGCGCAGGCGCGTCCGTCTCCACCATGCCACCCGCGCCCGCAAACAGCACCAGATCGGCCCAACCGGGCGCCCTTCCCTCGGTGAGACGCGCAAGCCGCGCATTTCGAGCGACCTCATCCAGACGCCCCTTGGCAAGCGCATCATCGTAAATGCGTTTGAGGCGTTGCACGGCTTCGCTATCTTCGACCTGAACCTCTTTGCCCGCATCCAGAAACAGCGTGCCAAACGCGCGCCCGCCCCCGCCTGCAGGCGCGATCCGGTTGAGCGGGTGCGCCTTGGCCAGTGCCAGTTCAGGCATGATCGCCGCGCGCCGCTCGGCGGCAAAAATATGGCGCTGCGCACGCGCCTCGGGGCTTTGCAGACGATCCTCGAACAAGGCCTGCTCGAACTCCAGCCCCTGCTCAAAGGGCAAAAGCTGTGCCGCCTCGACCGCGCGCACGATATCCGCACCGGCCCCGTCGCGCCCGTTCAACCGCTCGGCCACCAGCCTGAGAGAGCGCTGAAAACCAACCGGATCGGACAGCCCGCGTTCGCGATCGCGGGTGCGTGGCCAACTGCCCTTATCGGCAAGCTTTTGCGCCAGGGCGATCGCCGCAGGCTGTGGATCGTCTGGCGTAATCTGATCAAAAAACAACCGAAGACGCGGGTCAGAGGCCACCACAGGCTGTCCCGAGAGCATCAATTCAAGCGCAACCTGCGCGCCAGCGAGGCGCGGCGCGCGCTGCGTCACCCCGGAGCCAGGGATCATGCCGAGGCTGACTTCCGGCAGGGCCAGTCGCGCGGTGGCCTGCGCGACGCGGGCATGCGCGGCAAGCGCAAGCGCGACCCCGGCCCCCAGCACCGAACCATGCAGCGCCGCGACGACCGGCTTGGGAAAGGCCTCAATCTCGTGGCACAGGGAATTGACCCAAGGGGCGGCGAGCGGCCGGTCATATTCGGTAAGGTCCACCCCCGAGGAAAATCCCGGACCGGCCCCACAGATCACCACCGCGCGCGTGGCACCATCGCCCGCCGCATTGCGAAGCGCCGCCAGAAGATCGGCGCGCAGCTCGGGCGCAAGCGCATTGGCCACAGGCCGGTTCATCCGAAGAACCGTTACCCCGTCACGTCGCTCGATCTCGATTTGCCCTGTCACATCGTCCCCGCCCGTCGCCCCGTCTTATCCGTCAATTACTACGGGGAATTGACGGACAAGCAAGCACCCGGCGGCGCGGGGGCAAAGTTCAGACCGGCATGTTGTCAAATTGCGCCTCAATCGCCTCGCAGAGCAAAGCCTCGTGCAGGCTTTTGGCCGCTTCCGGCACCGCCTTGCCTTCCGCGCTCAGTCGCGCGATCAAACGCCGCAGCTGAGGTTCATAACGAAAGCGGGTCTCACTTCCTGCCTGAGCGATCTGCCGTTCCAGGCGGTCGAATTCGCTGTTGCTCTTGGTCATGGTCATCCTCCCTAGTGGCGGAAACAACTATAGCATGCATCCCGATCTGACTGTATGGGTATACTCCGTGCATGACGCGGATGTGACAGACACTAGCCCGCCTTGGCCGCACAGATCCGGCAAAGCGGCGTTTCCGGCAGGATATCAAGGCGCTCAGGGGCAATCTGTTCGCCACAGGCCGTGCAGATGCCATAACTGCGATCTCGAATCCGGCCCAGAGCGGCACGAATCCGCGCAATCTCGTCCTGACCGCTCTGGCCGAGATGCTCCAGCACCTCATCATCTTCGCGCTCGGTGGCCATTTCATCCCAATCCTTGGACTTGGGCGAATCAAGCGCACCCTCGATCGCGTGCAGCCGCGTGTCGAGTTCGCCAAGACGTGCCATCAGCGCTGCGCGATATTTTTGTGTGTCGATCATAACGATCCTCCATGCTGGCAAGCAGACTAGGCCAGTGCCGCGCATCGGGCTTTGACACAGGTCAATCCGGACGCTCGGGCGCGGCGCACAAGTGATCATGGCCGTCCCTGCGTCGCCCCTAGAGTATGTCGCGTTCATTCGCATTCACGCGACATGTTCTAGGCAGCCGACTCATAAAACTCGATCCACAGTCTGACCGACGCCAGTTTGATCATCGACAGGAAATTGCGT
>JAVVFB010000236.1:0-4914 GCA_032251095.1 Roseovarius sp.
CGCGAAACACAGTCCTCAAGCCCGCGCATGTCGGTCTTGCCCAATTGCGCCAGTGTCAGGCTGATTTCCTCGGTCATCACCTGCCAGAGCTGGTTCAGACCCCGCTCGCCGCGCCCGGCCATCGCATAAAGCAAGGGGCGGCCAAGAAAGGCAAAAGTGGCGCCCATGGCATAGGCCTTGACGATATCCTCGCCCGAGCGCAGGCCGGAATCGTAAAACAGCGGATAGTCCGGCCCAAGCGCGGCGCGCATCCTGGCCAGCATCAAAATGGGCGGCGGGGCACCATCAAGTTGCCGCCCGCCATGGCTTGAAACCTGAATGGCATCAACGCCCTCTTTGCGCAGGCGCAACGCGTCGTCGACATCCAGAACGCCCTTGATCACAAGCGTGCCGGGCCAGGCCGCGCGCAGCCGTTGCAGATAGGTCCAATCGGCGGCGGCGCGGCTTGCGGCGCGGTCAAACTCGCCATCGGTGAAATTCGCCATTTGTGGGCGGCCCTTGACCAGCGAGGTCAACGACCATCGCGGATGCATTGCGAAATCGACAAACTGCCTTGGGCCGATGCGAAACGGCATCTTGAAACCGTGGCGCAATTCGCGCGGGCGACGGCCCACTTCGGGCACATCAAGGGTGACGACAAGGGTTTGATACCCGGCCACGCGGGCGCGTTCGACAAGCTGCATCGTGGCGCTGCCGTCACCGCTGAAGTAAAGCTGAAACCAGGCGTGGCCCTCGGCCACCTCAAGCATCTTTTCAAGCGCGGTCGAGGCCACGGTCGAGACCCCCAAGGGCACCCGATCCCGCGCCGCGATCCGCGCCAGCATCAGATCGGCGCCGGGGGTCGAAAGGTTGCACATGCCCATCGGGCTGATGCCAAAGGGCGCAAGGGTGGGGGTGCCAAACAGGTGTGATTCCAGCGACCGCTGGCTGACATCACGCAGGATGTGCGGCTGGAATTCCAGCGCATCAAAGGCCGCGCGATGGCGCGCGGCCCCTGTTTCCTGTCGGGCGGCGCCGTCGATATAGTCAAACACCATCCAAGGCAGCCGACGCCGCGCCATCCGGCGGGCGTCTTCGGCACAATGGATGTCGCGAGAGGGCAGCATCAACGTTCCTTTCTGTGGTGCGGCCTTAGGCCTGAACGGCCTTCATGAAGCGGTCACGGATCACGACCGGGTCCATGGTGATGACCGGAACCTTGATATTGCCGCTTTCGCATTTGCACACGATGATCGTCATCTTGTTCGAGGCCAGAGCCTTTTCCAGCACGTCCTTGGTCTCGTTCGCCTGACACTCGATCACCGTTTCACAGCCGCAGGCCTTGGCCACGGCGCTCAGCGAGGTTTTCTTGCCGGCATAGGTCGGCTGATCGCCGGTGGAACCATAGCTGCCGTTGTCGATGATCAGCAGGATATAGTTATCGGCCACGTTGTTTGCGATGGTCGGCAGGGTGCCAAAGTTGGTCAGGACAGAGCCGTCGCCATCAATCGAAATGACCTTTTTACCCTGTGCCAGAGCAAGCCCAAGCCCGATCGAGGACGACAGGCCCATGGTGCCGAGCATGTAGAAATTGGTCGGTTGATCATCCAGAAGGTGCAATTCCTGACTGGGCAGGCCGATGTTGCAGACAACAAGATGGTCGCGGATTACAGGCGCGATATCGCGCAGAACGTCAGAGCGGATCATTGGTCTCCGTAGCCTCCCCAGAACGACGCGTCGGTCAGGATCGCGACAGGTTTGTTGCACATGAATGTGTATTTCAGGATCGCGTCCAACTCGGTCGCGTCCGATTCCTTGTGGAAGTGATAAGTCGGGATATGGAGCTGGCTGAGCAGCGCCTTGGTGTGCACCGCCATTTCCACCTGACAGGCCACCGGCTCGCGCAGCTCCCCGCGATAGCTGATCAGCATCGGCAGGGGCATGCGGTAGAATTGCGTCAGGGTGGCCAGCGTGTTGATGGTCACGCCGATAGCGGTGTTCTGCATGATGATCGCCGGGCGTTTGCCGCCCATGAAGGCACCCGCGCACAGGCCCATGCCCTCGTCTTCCTTGTTCGACGGGATGTGAAAGATCTCGGGCCGGGCCTCGATTTCATCAATCACACCGGCCAGTTGTTTACAGGGCACGGTGGTGACGAAACTGATGTCATTGGCGACCAGATCGTCGACGATTTTCGTGTGGATGGACAAGGGGGTTGCTCCTTGGGTTAAGGATTCTGGTGACAGGCAGGCAGGCGTTTCTAACGCAGGACGTGAACAGAGCAAGGCGCATGGCGCACGACACGTGCCGCCGTAGAGCCAAGAAGAAAGTCGCTTATCCCCGGTTTGTGAGAGCCGATGACGATGCAATCGGCGCCCCACTCGCGGGCGAAATCGGTGATCGCGCGGCCCGAATGCCCGGTGATAAGCCGCGTGCCAACGCCCGGAAAATCGGCGACGCGTTTGGCCAGTCGATCCTTGGCCGCCTCAAGCGCAGCGTTGACGGTGTCTTCGTCCACATAGGACCGCACCGACGGGTTGAGCGGTTCGTGAATGTGGATGGCGATGATCTCTCCGCCCTCGTCGACCAGTTTCTGCGCGGCCTCGATGGCCGATTCGCTGATCCCGTGATCAAGCGACAGTGAGACAATGATTTTCCTGTACATCACATCTTCCTTTTCGTCCCGGACGTTGCCGCCCTTGGTGTTACTTTGCGGCCTCGGGCACAAGGATTGTTTTCGGGGCGGTGGTGCGGCCATTGCGGATATCGGCAAAGGCGGCGGCCCCCTGCGCCAGAGGGCGCTTTTCGGTCCAGTCAAGCGCGCCCATGCGGCCTTTGAACATCGCCTGCGCGGTGTCGCGAAAATCCTGCGCGGTATAGGTATAGGTGCCGATAAAGGTGATTTCCTGCAAGGTGATGCGCCGGATATCAAGCCCGCCTGTCGCCGAGCCAAGCCCGATATGCACGATCACGCCGCCGGGGCGCACATGGGCCGAGGCCTGTGCGCGGGTGGCGTCAAAGCCGACCCCATCGACCACAAGGTCAAACTGATCCGCCGGATCAAGCCCATCGGGAGGCAGGACGTTTTGGTCGCACTGCATGCTGAGATAGGCGCGCCGTGCGGGGTGCGGCTCGATCATGGTGATGTCGGCGATGCCCTGCGCCGCAAGGCTAAGCGCCGCGCCAAGACCGATGGCCCCACCACCCAGCACAAGCGCGCGATGCGTGCCCTCGCCCAAGGCCGCGCGGCCAAGACGCACCGCATGCCAGCCGCAGGCAATCGGTTCGGCCAAAGCGGCCTGATCGGTGGTGATGTGATCGGGAATCACCACGAGATTGCGTTCCGGCATGGCCAGAAGCGCGGCAAAGGCGCCTTCGCGCGGCGGCATCGAGATGATCTGCCGGGTGGCGCACAGGTTGTCGCGCCCCGATGCACAGGCCGGACAGCTGCCACAGGTGACAAGCGGGTTCACCGTGACGCGCTTGCCAGTCATTGCGCCGCTCAGAACCGTGCCGGCCGCCTCGTGGCCAAGCACAAGCGGGGCCGGGCGGCGATCATCATGGCCGAGATAGGCATGCATGTCAGAGCCGCAGATGCCAACGCTGTCGACCCGGATCAACGCCTCGCCGTCTTGCGGCACGGGATCGGCCATGTCGCGATACTCAAGCCCCTCGGGGGCGGTATAAACCAGTGCCTTCATTTCGCGGTAAAACCTCCGTCCACCATCATGATCTGTCCTGTCACGTATTTCGACGCCTCCGAGCAAAAGAACATCAGTGGCCCGTCAAGATCGTCAACCTCGCCATTGCGCCCGATGCAGGTCTGCGCCGCGTTGCGCGCCGCGCGCTCTGGATCATCGAACACCGCCGCCGTAAGCTCGGTGCGGATAAAGCCGGGGGCGAGGGCGTTGACGTTGATGCCGTCGCGCGACCATGCCTCGGCCATGGCGCGGGTCATCTGCGCCACGCCGCCCTTGCTTGCGCCATAGGCAATGCCGCCGGGAAAGGCGCGAAAGGATTGCAACGAGGCAAAGTTCACGATCCGGCCCCAGCCCTTTTTCTTCATTGCGGGTACAAGGTGCTGGCTCAGGAAAAACGGCGCGCTGAGGTTCAGCGCCAGGGTCACATCCCAACCCTCTGGCGTGACATCATCGGCCGCCTGCCGGGTGTTGATGCCGGCCGCATGCACCACGATATCGGGCGGGCCAAAGGGCAGGGCGGCGGCGCGGGCCAGATCGGCCAGCCCGTCGCGATCGGCAAGGTCATGGGCAATGACCGCGCCGTTATCGCCAACCTCTGCCTGCCATTCGACAAGCGCCTCGGCGCGGCGCGCTACACCGATCACGCGCGCCCCGGACGCGGCCAAAACGCTGGCCGCGCGCCGCCCCAGCCCCGAGCTTGCGCCGGTGACCAAGGCGACGCGACCGGTCACATCAAGCAGGCCAGCCTCAGCCATTGGAGGTCAGATCGAAGGTTTCATCGGGAAAGTACTTGTGCAGACGGATATCCGCCGTGCGCGCATGCCCCTCCATGCCTTCCAGCCGCGAAATCCGCGCGGTGGCTTCGGCCACCGGCTTGGCGCCCTCGCGGGTGGCGCGCTGCCATGTGACAATCTTCATGTATTTATGCACTGAAAGGCCGCCGGTATAGCTTGCCGCGCCCGAGGTGGGCAGAACGTGGTTGGTGCCCGCGGCCTTGTCGCCAAAGGCCACGGTGGTTTCCTCGCCCAGAAACAGCGAGCCGTAACAGCTCAACCGCCCCAGCCACCAATCCAGATCCTCGGCCTGAACGGTCAGGTGCTCGGGGGCGTAATCGTCGGATGTGGCGGCCATTTCCTCGCGGTCGGCACAGACGATCACCTCGGCATAATCGCGCCAGGCGGCAAAGGCGTTGTCGCGGTTCACTTGCGGAAGATCGTCGATCAGGCCGGGCACG
>JAVVFB010000237.1:0-4834 GCA_032251095.1 Roseovarius sp.
CGGTTTCATCCGCAAGCGCGCGGATAAGATTGGAATGACAGCAATGGTGATACTGCGTACCCGCCAGAAGGTTGCCGGTATAGGGATCGCAGCGCGTGCCGATCACGTCATGCACCGAGCCACCGAATGCGTCGATCCCGTACCAGCCAAGGCTATCGCCGGTGATCGTCGCCATCGGCCGCAGATATGGAAAGCTTGACCACATCCTCTCGCCCAGACTTAGATGCGTGCCGTGCAGGGCGCGGGATTTACCGGAATAAAACCGCTCTGAAAGGTCGCGCACGTTCCACAGGTTAAGGTCACCCACCTGCGGGCCATCAACGCTTGAGATGCGAAAGAACTGCCCCGCATCGGCGCGAAAGCATGCCGCCTCGCGGGCGGGCACGGTCACCTCTGACACCTTCTTGGCCCCTGCCCGTGCGGCGCCGTAAAGCGCCATATTGGGGCGCGGCAGGGTGTCATTGGGGTAACAGATCACCGGGGGCACGGCGCGGCGGGCATCGGCATCGGCGGGTTGGGTCATCTTGGGCCTCTCAGGATTTTGGCGTGTTCGCCACGCAATCCAAAGGCGGTTTTCCCGTCGATGTAAAGACCTGCGCGCCGCAGGTCATACAGTTGAAACAGGCCCCCGCCTCGCCATCCTGACGCCGGTCCGCCCGCCACCGGCACGACCGCGTGCGCCGGTTGGACAGGATCACCACCAGAATAAAGGCAATAATCAGCCCGACAACGATCAGCATGGCATGGCTCCTTCAGGGTGGTGCAATCCTCCCTTGGCGCGCGCCAAATGGAAAGCCCTTAAAACGCGCGCGCCGACGCCTTGGCTGGGGGTGTAACGGGCCTCAGGCCTCGTAATAGGCGTACATCTGGTCAAGCGCGCTTTGATGCGGCGGCTCGGTTCGGTTTGCGGGGGCGGCGGGAGTGAAATAGGCCGTCACCCACTCGGGCAACGCTTCAACCGGTTTCGCGATCACGTGTTCGGGTGTTTCTGCTCGGATGGCCATGGTGTGTTCTCCAATTCTCTCAGGGTCTTAACCTAAGATGCCGCGTCGCAGCATTAAACCGCCACCCCTGCACTCTCGCTATGCACTGCGCGCAAGGCAAAAGACCCCGAGGTTTCCCCCGAGGCCTTGCAATAGCGGATCACGCTGCGGAACTTACACCGCGCGGTCGACCATCATCTTCTTGATTTCAGAGATCGCCTTGGCCGGATTAAGGCCCTTGGGGCAGGTCTTGGTGCAGTTCATGATCGTATGACAGCGGTAGAGCTTGAAGGGATCTTCAAGCTCGTCCAGACGCTCGCCCGTGGCCTCGTCGCGGGAATCGATGATCCAGCGATAGGCATGCAGCAAGGCGGCCGGCCCGAGATATTTATCGCCATTCCACCAATAGCTTGGGCAGGATGTCGAACATGACGCGCACATCACGCATTCATAAAGCCCGTCCAGCTTTTCGCGATCCTCGATCGATTGTCGCCACTCTTTTGCCGGGCGGTTGGTCTTGGTTTCAAGCCAGGGCATGATGCTGGCGTGCTGGGCATAGAAATGCGTCAGGTCCGGAATCAGGTCGCGCACCACCGGCATATGCGGCAGCGGATAGATTTTCACATCGCCCTTGATCTCATCCATGCCGTAAATACAGGCCAGCGTGTTGATCCCGTCGATATTCATCGCACAAGACCCGCAAATCCCCTCGCGGCAGGACCGACGGAAGGTCAGCGTCGGGTCGATCTCGTTCTTGATCTTGATCAGCGCGTCCAGGATCATCGGCCCGCAGGTATCCATATCGACGAAATAGGTGTCGACGCTGGGGTTTTTGCCGTCATCCGGCGTCCAGCGGTAAATCTGGAACTTGCGCAGGTTGGTGGCGCCCTCGGGCTTGGGCCAGGTCTTGCCCGACACCATGCGCGAATTCTTGGGAAGTCTGAATTGAACCATCTCGTCTACTCCTTCTCAGCCGCCCAATAGGGTCAGGCTGTTTTGGGCAATACATGTCACGGCGTCGGGACGGCTGGCGATCTCAACCACCTGTTCCACCGTGGATTGGGTCACGCCGGTCACGCTTGCCCCGGCGATGGATACGATCTCGCTGGCCGAGGCCTGATTGATGATGCAATCGGTCACCGGCGCGGCATTGACGCCGGGAAAGCGGGTCTCGACCACACCGTTGACCACACCCTTGGCCCGGTCGCGGGCCACCGTGTCGGCCGCCTGGTTGGCGGCATCGCAGGCGGTCAATCCGACGAGGGCCACACATCCTAGCAAAATTCGCATCAGAACGTCCGCTCTTTCGGGGCGATGGTCTTGAGGCTGATACCGCCCTCGGCCTCGGTGGTGAGGGGCGTGGTGACAATCGGGCGATAGCTCAGCTCGACCTTGGCACCATCCACATGCGCGAGGGTGTGCACGCGCCACGTCTTGTCGTCACGTGTGCTGAAATCCTCGTGGGCATGGGCGCCACGGCTTTCCTTGCGGGCCTCTGCGCCGTTGATCGTGGCAAGCGCGTTCGGCATCAAGTTGGTCAGCTCAAGCGTTTCCATCAGGTCGCTGTTCCACACAAGGCTGCGGTCGGTGACCTTGATGTCATCCATCTTGGCGGCCACGACCTGCATCTTGTCGACACCCTCGGCGAGGGTCTTCGAGGTGCGGAACACGGCGGCATCGGCCTGCATGGTCTTTTGCATCTCAAGGCGCAGTTCGGCGGTCGGCACGGTGCCCTTGGCGTTGCGCAGATCGTCAAACCGCGCGAGCGCCTTGTCGACCTGTGCGGTGTTGGTGGCCGGAACGGCCGTGTCAGGATCGACAACCTTGCCGGCACGAATGGCGGCGGCGCGGCCAAAGACCACAAGGTCGATCAGGCTGTTGGAGCCAAGCCGGTTCGCGCCATGCACCGAGGCACAGCCCGCTTCGCCGACAGCCATAAGGCCGGGCACAATCGCGGTCGGGTCTTTCTTGGTCGGGTTCAGAACCTCGCCCCAATAGTTGGTCGGAATGCCGCCCATGTTGTAATGCACCGTCGGCAGAACCGGGATCGGTTCCTTGTTGACGTCAACACCGGCGAAGATGCGCGCGCTTTCCGAAATCCCCGGCAGGCGCAGCTTGAGCGCCTCGGGCGGAAGGTGGCTCAGGTTAAGGTGGATATGGTCGCCATCGGCGCCGACCCCCCGGCCTTCGCGGATTTCCATGGTCATGCAGCGGCTGACATAGTCACGCGGCGCGAGGTCTTTATAGTTGGGCGCATAACGCTCCATGAAACGCTCGCCTTCGGAGTTGGTAAGATACCCGCCCTCGCCGCGCGCGCCCTCGGTGATAAGGCAACCAGCGCCGAAAATGCCGGTCGGGTGGAATTGCACGAATTCCATATCCTGAAGCGGAAGACCCGCCCGCGCTACCATCCCGCCGCCGTCGCCGGTGCAGGTGTGCGCCGATGTGGCGCTAAAGTAGGCGCGCCCATACCCGCCCGTCGCAAGCACGACGGTCTTGGCGTTGAACACGTGGATCGTGCCATCATCAAGCTTCCAGCAGACAACACCGGTACAGGCGCCATCATCCGTCATGATCAGGTCAATCGCGAAATACTCGATATAGAATTCCGCATTGTTCTTGAGGCTCTGGCCATAAAGCGTGTGCAAAATGGCGTGGCCGGTGCGGTCGGCGGCGGCGCAGGTACGCTGCACCGGGGGGCCTTCGCCGAACTCGGTGGTATGGCCGCCAAACGGACGCTGATAGATCTTGCCCTCTTCGGTGCGCGAGAACGGCACGCCATAATGCTCAAGCTCGTAAACCGCCTTGGGCGCTTCGCGGGCGAGGTATTCCATCGCGTCGGTATCACCAAGCCAGTCAGAGCCCTTGACCGTGTCATACATATGCCATTGCCAGCTGTCGGGGCCCATGTTGCCAAGGCTTGCGGCAATGCCGCCCTGTGCGGCGACGGTGTGGCTTCGGGTCGGGAAGACCTTGGTCACACAGGCGGTGCGCAGGCCTTGCTCGGCCATCCCCAGGGTCGCGCGAAGCCCGGCGCCCCCGGCCCCCACGACAACGACGTCGTAATCATGTGTTTCGTATTCGTAAGCGGCCATGGTCAATTCCTCAAAGCGCGATCTTGGCAAGGGCGAAAAGCCCGGTTGCGGTCAACGCGTAACTTAGTGCGGTCACGGTGATGATCAGGGCCCGTCGGGTCGCGCCCTTGCTGTAATCTTCAATCATCGTCTGCGCGCCATTCTGGAAATGGCGCAGGCCCACGAACAGGACAAGCCCGGTCAGAATGGCCATGAACGGATGCGAAAAGGCATCAATCACCTCTTGCCGGGTGCCGCCAAGGGCACGGCCAAACAGGACAAGAAAGGTCGGCACGATGATGGCAAGGCCAACACCGCTGACCTTCATATGCCAGAAATGTTCGGTCCCGGTGCCAGCGGCGCCTTTGCCCTCGGCACGTTTACGGGCGGTCAGATAACGCATGATAGCCTCCTCAGACCAAAAACAGGGTGATGATGGTCAGAACGACCGATCCGATGATCAGGACCCAGCCAAGCTTTTCCGCCGTGGGGATGTCCATGCCCTTGCCCGCATCGAAATAGAGATGCCGCAGCCCCGCAAGATAGTGATACCAGATCGCCCAGAGCGAGAGCGTGAAGATCAGCTTGCCAAACCAAGAGGTGACCACCGCATCGGCAACGGCGAAATAGGCATCCGACGTCGAGGCCGCCAAAAGCCACCAGACCATCAAAAGCACCGCCACGATCAGACCATTGCCGGTGATCCGGGTCAGAATCGACGTGATCGAGGTAAGCTGCGGGCGATAGATTTGCAGGTGTGGGGAAAGCGGGCGTTCG
>JAVVFB010000238.1:0-4823 GCA_032251095.1 Roseovarius sp.
CTCGCAACAACATTTCAACCAGATACGCCGCCAACCTTCAAACAACCCAAACACCAGATTCAGTCATAGCTCCTGATCCGCAAATGTTTTATGATGACGTCCATCTGAACGAAGCCGGAAGCCAAGCCGTTGCCAATGTGATCTACAAGTCAGCGCGCGAACTTTTGGCGTGACCGCCTTGGCCTGTGCTTATTTGTGATGATGTCGCGCGTCTTTGTTCGTGATCACTTCAACAGGTCTATAAATCGCTTGACGACAATTTTCGCCTCATAATCGCTGGTGGTGGCCTTCACGTTCGCTTTGCGCATGGCTTTCTGTGCGCGCAATGGCAATCGGCTGATGTCCAGAATACGTTCGGCCGCGGCGGCTTCGTCTTCGACCACCCACTTCTCGGGATAAACCTCGCGGGCACCTTCCCAGGGCAGAATGACGGGATGCACACCAACGGCGGCACATTCTGCGACCGCAAGATGAAAGCTTTCGCGATCACTTGTGGAAAGAATGAAATCCAGACCCGAGGCCCAGATCGGCACGTCATGGCCAAACCCGTCAAAGGACACGGCATTCTTTAGAAGGGGGTCGTGCACAACGCGGCGGAAAAGGTCGAAATACTGCGCGCTTTCTTCGGGGCGGTTTTTCATCCAGGGATAATCTTCGGGCATTTTACCCTTGATGCTAAAGGTAAAATCCGGGTCCTTGCGCAGCACCCGCTGCACAATATCAAAGGCACGGTCCGGCCGTTTGAGCCAGGGCACAATCCCCATCAATCCGATATGTTTGCCGGGTTCTCTGGTGCTGGGGCGATACCAGTTGGTATTGACGCTGTTGGGAACCAGAACGCATTTCTCTGGCGGGATCGAAAAATTCTCGATCCCCATGCGCCGGTATTGTTCGCTGACAAAGACGACCTTGTGAACGGCCGACCAATTCACGTCATCAAGATGTTGCGTAAACAGCTCTTGGGCATGGATCCGAACGATAAGGCGTTGTTCGGGTCGCACATTGTGGGAATACCAGACAAGGTTGCCCAGGCCCCATTCGCAAATGATCTTATCCGCACGTTCCAACAGGCGCAGGCTTTGGGCCTCGGCATGGCCGGTGTGGTTTTGCCAGCGGTCCACCAACACCTGATATCCGTGCTCAAGCAATCCTGCCTGCACATCCCCGCTGAATTTCAGATCATGCCCGGCCAAAAGCACAACTTGCCCCGGCTTGGTGCGTTTTCTCAAAACCGGAGCCAAAGAGGTCTTGCTGACGGTTTTAAGTTCATGCGGCGCCAGAACGCGTTGCAGTTGCGAAACGGCCTTGCTGCGCGCCTTATCATCGCTCAAGGCCAGCTTGAGCGCGCGATAGGCAAGGTCCGCACTTGGGGCCAAAAACGGATAGGTCTTGCCCAGCAATTCACGGTAGCGGTCCGTTTCGGTCAAGATAACGGGCAGGCCACATTTTCCGTATTCCAGTAGTTTTGTGCTGAGTTCCAGGTTGCTGTTTTCAAAGTCCGGGTCGCGCCAGCTCCAGCCGACGGTGAACTGTGGCAACAGGCGCAGCACCGATTGCCGATCCAGATCGCGCCGCCAGACAAGCCCCTTTCCCGCCGCGAGTCGGTCGCGCACCGTTGGGTAGAACCCAGGGTCGTTCTTGGGGTCATGAACCTTTGATCCCAGGATATGCAGCTCAAGATCCGGCATTTCCTTGCGCAGCATGTCAAAGGCATCGAAGAGTTCCAGAATACCCCATTCCGGGGCCATCTTTCCGGCATAGACAATCTTTGGGGTATCTTGTGTGGTCTCTTGCAACGCCGCGCGAATATTGAACCCGCCGGCACGTGTGACCCTGTCAGAAATGACCTCTGGCAGCATTGGCGGAAGTTGAACGAATTTGCGGTCATGCCCCGACCAAAGGCTTTTGACAAACTTGATAAGCCAACTGCTTTGCAGGAAAATCGTACCTGCCCGGCGGAAAATCAACTCGATCCGCCCCCAAAGTTCGCGTGTTAATTCCGACTCCTGCTGCGGGATGTCTGTGAGGTAAGGACAAATCCGCCCCTCAAGCCGAGCATCTGCGGTCAGGGCATAGTTGACGTTGAAGCCGCGGATGACCAAATGGTCAAATCCGCCGAAATCCTCGTCAATCTGGCTGATGACCTTGGGCATGTCATCAGATGTGAAATAGGCCTTGCCCTCAAAATGCGAGACGGGGTCGATCAGGCGGCAGTTGGGAATACGGTTCAGTTCATCCGCGAAGGGTGACTCTGTAACCGGATAGCGCAGCAAGACATGTACCACGCTATTCTTTATCTGTGACAAGGCATTGGCCATCGACACAAGCCAGACTGCGGATCCATCTACCATATTGACGTTAAGATCCGCGAACAGCAGGATATTCGTCGCCTTGTGATCGGCGTTCCATTCCAGCATATGCTCGCGATCACTCAGCTCTTCGATGAGAACCCGATCTGAACATTTCAACGTTCCGGGCGCCGCGTTCCAGCATTGTACACCCAAGATCAGCCTATCGGCCCCTTCCGGAATTCTGATCGTTTCCTCAAGCTTTCCAGGTTCGGCAACATAGTTGTAATGCGCGCCCAAAGTGTCGGAGTATCGCAAGATTGTGCTTCGAACCTTCGCCCCGGTTTGGCTATTGCAGAAATCAAACGTTATCACGCCGCTGCGCGTCGTCGGCAGGCGCATATCAGGGGCTGCCGCGATGTTAAGGGAGAGTTTGTATCGGCGCCCGGCGACCACCGGCATATTCGCCAACGCTGGTGTTTTGCCAAGCAGAAGCTCATCCTTGCCAAGATGCTCGACCGCTGCCACGTCGGGCGCGTGAAACCGGCTGACGGTTGGGGTGCTCTCGCTATCCTGAACCTCAAGAACAAGGCCGGATTTCAGGGTCACAATGGTCTTTGGCTTGGCGGTCCAGTGTCGGGCAAATGCGCAAATGCGTTCTACCCCTTCCGGCACGCGAAAAGACAGGGTCTGTGTTCCTGCGGACATAGAGACATAGGCATACACGCATCCCGGCATGCGGGCCAATGTGGGCATGCCAATTTCCACCGCATCCAATTCGTCGCAATCAACGAACTGGATGCCGATGATGGCATGATCGCGCGTCGTTGCGGCCGCGACGAGGTCGACCTTGAGGTGATAGCGACCGCCCGGCGTCACGGCAATCAGGTCGCTGTCCATGGTCTGGGATGACAAGGGCAGTGTTTCATGCAGAAAGTAGCTTCTGGTGGAACCTGTCCGGAAGTAGTTGACCACATGGTCGGAATTCCCCCTGGGAGCAGTGACCCCGGTGGCTTCGATCATCTCGGCGGCACCGGCCGGGGTGATCACATCTGCAAATATATGTTTGTCGTTCAGGCCCATGCCGGGCATCACGGATTGTTCAAGCGCAAACCCGTGCTCATCGGTGTAGCTGAGGATGGCAGGCTTGTTCTTTCCACTGCGATTTGCCTGTATCGAGAGCGATTGCCGCGCCCCAATCCGAAGCGGCAGTGTTTCGGAAGACGTATCAGCAGAAACACGATCGAACAGCGCTTCGGCTGCCTTGATGTTGCCTGCCCAACCGCGGTTTTCTTCAACCCAAACCTGGCCTTTTCGGCGCAGATCCGAATAGCTGTCCAGATTGAGTATCACATCACGTAACATAGCGGCCAAAGCTTCGGCATTTCCCGCTGCGAAAATCAAACCGTTCACATCATGCTGAATGATTTCACGAATGCCGCCGACGGACGACCCCACAACAAGCTTGCCAAGCAGCAATGCCTCCAGCGGCTTGAGCGGCGAGACCAGCTGACACACTTCATAGGGCAGCCGCGGAAAGACGGTGACGTCAATAACAGAATAGTGTCGGGCGACCTCTTCATGGGGGATACGGCCCGGCAATATGATATCGTCCTGCAAACCCAAATTGGTGACTGTTTTCAGGAAGGACTGATAGCTGGGGCCATCACCAACCAGCAGAACATTGAACTTCAATCCTTCCGATTTCAGCTTTTGCACGACTTCCAAAAGCAACTCCAGACCCTCGTATTGCACGAAGGACCCGATATAGCCCAAGGTCGGTACTTTGGGATCAAGACCAAGAACCCGTTGCAACTCGGCATCCGGTGAAAGCATCGGCAGGGAATTGGGCGAAATGCCGTTCGGAGACAAAACGATCCGCTCCGGGTCGACCCCGCGCTTGATCAATTCACCGCGCACGCCTTCGGTAATGGCAATCACACCGTCCGCTTCGACGGCCAGAACCGTTTCGATATCCTTTTCGATACGAAACCGATCTGTCTGTTCCCATTGGTCGCGCCCCATGGCTGCGGTAATTTCCCAAAGACCACGCACTTCATAAACAAACGGCACGCCCATGCTGCGCGCGGCAAGCAATGCAGGCAGAGCGTTTACATAGGCCGATGCCGCATGCACAACGGACGGACGCTCGAGGTAAATCGCCCGTCTGATGGATGCGGTGGCAGAGGTGACATAGTCCTTCAGGTTACCACGGGCCGACGCATGGCCGCGATCATGAAGATACGCGATGTCATCATGCCAGGTTCGGCGGTTCTCGGGGTTTTTATGGCGGCCTCGGACATCCCAAGGATAGCCGATGCGCGAATGATGCCGATGCGTCCAGCGCCCGTGATCCCGCGCTGCTTTGGCCAATGCGTGCGTTCGCATCGCATAGCCTGACGTATGAAACGGGGGCACCGCATGGTAAAAACTGAGTACCTTTTCCACATGAGGACGAAACCGGAGGGCGCGGCGCGATGGCACCAAAACGCCGGTTTTCATGAATTCGGCATAGCCCTTGATCCGGGTCAGGAT
>JAVVFB010000239.1:0-4786 GCA_032251095.1 Roseovarius sp.
GATGGATATTGGGCGCCCTTGATCCACCTTATGGATCATGTGGTCGATCAGGGCTTTGCCGATGCCTCTCTTAAGGACTTCATGCATCCGGTTGATAATGTTCAGGATTTGATGATCGCCCTGCGCGCCGCCCTGTCCTGACGCAAGGATGCGGTGGTATAGATCGCAAGCGCGGTCCAGATCATCGCAAAAGCGATGGCGTGCCAAAAGCTGAAGGCCTCGCGAAAGATCAGCGTCGCCACCAGAAATTGCAGGCTTGGGTTGAGGTATTGCACCAACCCCACCGTCGCCAGCCGGATGCGCTTGGTCGCATAGCTGAACATGACCAGCGGGACCGCCGTCAGCGGCCCTGAAAACGCCAGCAGCGCGCTATCACGCCAAGACGCGCCAAAGGCGCCCTGCCCATCCGCGTGAAACCACCACAGAACCGCCAGGGCAATCGGTGACAAAAGCAGGACCTCGGCGGTGACCGACACCACCGGACCAACAGGAAGCCCCTTCTTTACAAGGCCATAAAGCCCGAAAGACGAGGCCAGGATAAGCGCGATCCAGGGCGCCACGCCAAGGCCGATGGTCAGCGTCATCACCGCCGCGACCGCAAGCGCCACCGCCACCATCTGTGCCCGGCCAAGGCGTTCGCCAAACGCCACCGCGCCCAAAAGCACCGCCACCAGCGGGAAGATGTAATAGCCAAGCGAGGCCTCGACCGCGCGCCCGACCTGAATCGAGGTGATGAACACGAACCAGTTGATCGAGATCATAAGCGCCGCAAAGCCAATCAGAACAAACGAACGTCGCACCCGAAGTGTTTGGCCCAAAACGGAAATCCGCCCCTGCACCAAAAGGATCAGCGCAAAGAACACACAGGACCAAAGCGTGCGGTGCGCCAGAATTTCAATCGGCGGAATATGCGCCAACAGCTTGTAATAGATCCCCGAAAGCCCCCAGACCGTGCAGGTGGCGACCATTGCGATGATGCCTTTTGTCTCCTCGCGCATGGGGTTTCCTATGGGTTTTGAATGCTCTTAAACTGCTGCCTGATCGGCCGCGCCAAGGCAAGGCGATAGTGCCAAATTCACCGCAAGCCACGAAAAAGCCCCGCTGACACGCGCCAGCGGGGCAATCATCAATGGCCGGACACGGCCCGAAAATCGCCTTGGGTCAAAGCCGCGAAGCGACGTTTTCCCAATTCACCAGATTGTCGAGGAAGTTGCTGAGGTAGGCCGGGCGCTTGTTGCGGAAGTCGATGTAATAGGAATGCTCCCACACATCGCAGCCCAAAAGCGCGGTCTGACCAAAGCAAACCGGGTTCACGCCGTTCTCGGTCTTGGTGACCTTGAGCCCGCCATCGGTGTCCTTGACAAGCCAGGCCCAGCCAGAGCCGAACTGACCGGCGCCAGCGGCCGAAAACTGCGATTTGAACTCGTCAACCGAGCCAAAGCTGTCGGTGATGGCTTTTTCAAGCTCGCCGGGCATGGCGGTCTTGGTCGGGCTCATCATTTCCCAGAACTGGTTGTGGTTCCAGAGCTGGCTGATGTTGTTGAAAATGCCGTTTTGCGCCACGGCGGTCTTGTCATAGGTGCCCACAATGATCGCCTCAAGCGATTTGCCGTCCCACTCGGTGCCGGAAATCAGCTTGTTGCCGTTGTCGACATAGGCCTTGTGGTGCAGGTCGTGGTGATACTCCAGCGTTTCGGCGGACATGCCATGCGCGGCAAGCGCGTCATGGGCATAAGGAAGATCGGGAAGTTCAAAAGCCATCGGGTTATCCCCCTGTTCTGTGCGTTCAAATCAGATGCCCCATACATGGTGGCCTGATCCCTCAAAGGTCAACCCCGCTTGACGGAGTTTTTCTGTCGGGTTTGCCGGGTTCTTGCCGGGGTCAGGCGAAATAACCGACTTCGCCGCCCGGTTTTGCCGAGGTTTTCAACAGGTTAAAGGCGTAATCCGCAGTCGAGCGGAAACAGATCAGGTGAAACGCGCCTGCCTCATCAAGCCAGAAAGCGGCCGGCACCTGCGCCATGCGGGTGCGGCGGAACATGCCGGGGGTAAAGGCCTCGGGCGAGAGATCGACCGGACAGAGCTTGGCCAGAACCTCGCGCGCGCCCGCGCCGCTGATGCGCAGGAAGGTGCGCGCGTCAGAGACGTTGACGGCCAGGAAATGCTGACCGGCAAGGGCGGCTTCGATCTTTTCGATCACCGAGCCCACGTCACCGTAGGGGCACATCAACAGCAATTCATCCGGCGACATCCAGAGCGCGGCGGTGTCCTTGCCGCTCAGCGCCTGACGTTGCCCCGGCAGCCCAAGCCCGGTGGCGGCCTTGACGGCGGCCTTGATTTCCTTGCTGGCCAGATCCCCGCGCAGGGTGATCATCCCGTGCAGGCCCTGATCCTCGATCCGGGCAAAGCCATCATAGCTGGCCCCGGCCAATGCGCTGACTGCATTAGACATTCTGCTTCTCCCCGTCCTTGTCGAAGAAAATCGGATCGACGATTCGCGCCTTTACGATCCCGCCATCCACCTTTGGAAATTCGATCACATCGCCCATCCGGTCGGGCCCATCAACCACAAGGCCCATGGCAATCCCGCGCCCGAGGGTCGGGGAATAATAGGTCGAGGTGACCCGGCCTTGGGTTTCCCGCTGACCATTGGCATTGTGCCCTGCGGCCGTGGCATAGGCCCCATCGGGCAGAACCGAGCCGTCAAGCGTTTCCAGACCGACCAGCTTCCAGCGTTTGGGATCGGCCATATGGCTGCGCTCTTGAGCGCGCTTGCCAAGATAGTCGTCCTTTTTCTTGGAAATCGCCCATTGCATGTTGAGATCCTGTGGAATCACCGTGCCGTCGGTTTCGTCCCCGATCATGATAAAGCCCTTTTCGGCGCGCATCACATGCAGGCCTTCGGTGCCATAGGGCGTCACGCCGAATTCCGCGCCCGCCTCAAGCAGAGCATCCCAGAGCGCACGGCCCTCAGAGGCCGGAACCGCGATTTCATAGCTCAACTCGCCCGAGAACGAAATCCGATAGGCCCGCACCGCCATCCCCGCAAGCATAAGATCGGCAAAGCCCATGAACGGCAGCGCGTCATTGCCAAGATCGTCCGAGGTCAGCTTGGCCAGCGTCTCGCGGGCCTTGGGGCCGACCACCGCGATCTGGGCATATTGCTCGGTCACATTGGCGGTATAGACCTTGAAATCCCACCATTCGCATTGCAGCCAGTCTTCCATATGGCCATGGATCGACTCGGCGCCGCCGGTGGTGGTGTGGCACAGGAAGGTGTCGTCGTCGATCCGCGCGACCACGCCGTCATCCATCAAAAAGCCGTTCTCGTTGCACATCAAGCCATAGCGGCAGCGGCCCGGTTTCAGAGTGCTCATCATGTTGGTGTAGAGCATGTCGAGAAACTTGCCCGCATCCGGGCCCTTGACGATGATCTTGCCAAGGGTCGAGGCATCCAGAAGGCCAAGCCGACCACGGGTCTGATTGATCTCGCGGTTGACCGCGTCGCGGTGGCTTTCTTCGCCTTTCGGGAAGCAATAGGGCCGACGCCATTGGCCGACCGGCTCGAAATGCGCGCCATGCTCTTCGTGCCAGCCGTGGATCGGGGTCTTGCGCAGCGGTTGGAAAATCTCGTCGCGCGCCTCGCCACCGATGGCCGCAAGGGAGATCGGCGTATAGGGCGGGCGGAAGGTGGTGGTGCCGGTCTGCGGGATCGGTTGGTTTAGCGCATCCGAAAGAATGGCCAGGCCGTTGATATTGCTCAACTTCCCCTGATCCGTCGCCATGCCGAGCGTGGTGTAACGCTTGGCGTGCTCAACGCTTTCAAAGCCTTCGCGCGCGGCCAGTTGCACGTCGGAGACCTTGACGTCGTTCTGATAATCCAGCCAGGATTTCATCCGCAGATTGATGCCCGCGCCCTGCGGCATGAGCCAGACCGGCATAAGCGGCGCCTCATCACTCGCCGAGCCTTGCGGCGCGGCAGCGCTTTTCGGCTTGTGCCCGGTGGCGAGGGCCGCGGCCTTGCCCGCAGCGTCGCCATCCGCCAGCGTCGCGGCCAGATCGGCCGCGCCATTGGCCGCACCGGTCGCGATGACAAAGCCCTCGCCGGTGGCGCCGAGCGGCGGTTTGCTCGGGTCGGGGCGGAAATGAGCGCGCTCGGCGTCCCAGATCAGCTTGCCACCGCAATGCGACCACAGGTGCACCACCGGCGACCAGCCGCCCGACATGGCGACCGCGTCGCATTTGATGTCCTCAAGCACGGCGCCTTCGCCGGCCTGCGCACAGATCGCCACGCCGGTGACCCGCTTGCCGCCCTTGACCGAGGCGATGGCCTTGCCGTTCTCGACCCGAATACCAAGCGCGCGCGCCTGATCGGCAAGCGCCCCGCCGCCCGAGGCGCGGGCGTCGAGGATCACCGGAATATCGAGGCCGAGTTCCTTGAGCGTAATCGCGGTGCGGTAGGCATCATCATTGTTGGTCACGACCACCGTGCGATCACCCACCGAGACGCCGTAATTCACCGCGTAATCGCGCACAGCCGAGGCCAGCATGACGCCGGGAATATCGTTGCCGGCAAAGCTGAGCGGGCGTTCGATCGCGCCGGTGGCGGTGATGATCTGAGCGGCGCGGATGCGCCAGAGGCGGTGACGCGGGGCGTCCGCCCGCTCGGCAGCCGGCAAGGGCCGCTGCCGCGCGCCCCCGAGCCGCGCCGGCCGCTGTCGGGCACGCCGCGCCTCGATCTCCCGCCCGACCCCTCGGAAGGCCCGGCGCCGCCCGCCGCCGACCG